>JAHFFL010000097.1:4417-5180 GCA_023247955.1 Candidatus Omnitrophota bacterium | reverse complement strand
CGCAACCTTGAGCGACTTGTGATAGGCCCTCGCCGAGAAGCCGAGCTCCTGCACGGCGACTTTGAGAAGCGTCCTCGCTTCTTCGGTCGCTTGGCAGTATTTTTCCACCTGATTGGCCTCCAGCTCGGCGTTGCAGGAGATCTTCTCCGCCGTGTATCTGGCGCGCTGACGATCGCGGGCGGCTTCGACACGGCGGCGGATATCGGACGAGCATTCTCCCTGTCCACGCGCGGTGATCTCATCCACCTTGAGGCGCGGGACTTCCAACTGTATATCGATACGGTCCAAGAGCGGCCCCGAGATTTTCGACATGTAGTTTTTCACCTGCAGAGAACTGCAGTGGCACTCTTTTTTAGGGTCCGTGAAATACCCGCAGGGACAGGGATTAGTCGCGGCAACCAGCATGAAACGCGCGGGCAAAGTCAGACTCAGAGACGCGCGGGAAATCGTGATCTTGCCCTCCTCCATCGGCTGGCGCAGTACTTCGAGCACGTTGCGTCGGAATTCGGCCAGCTCGTCCAAAAAAAGCACGCCGTGATGCGCAAGACTCACCTCTCCGGGCTTCGGATGCGTCCCGCCACCTACCAGCGCGACGTCCGAAATCGTGTGATGCGGGTCGCGAAACGGCCGGTGCTCAAGGAGAGCCGAGCGCGAGGACAAAAGTCCCGCGACGCTGTGAATCTTTGTCGTCTCGGTCGCTTCCTCAAAAGTAATGTTTGAGAGGATGGTGGGAATTCGCTTGGCAAGCATCGTTTTCCCCGCA
>JAHFFL010000097.1:0-4405 GCA_023247955.1 Candidatus Omnitrophota bacterium | reverse complement strand
GGAAAAATCCAGATGGCTTTTCGCCGATAAACCGGAGCCCGTCCGGAAGACAACCGGTTCCGGTTCTGAAATTTTTTCCTCATTTTTTAAAAACCGTACGACTTGCCCCAAGGTCTTCGCCGGGTAAATCCTAAGCCCGCGCACGCAGGAGGCCTCAAGCGCATTCGAAAAAGGAATGATAAAGTCCTTCGGCGCTCCATCGGCTAGTAAGGCCGCCGCTCTCGGCAAAATGCCGGGCACACTGCGCAAACGCCCGTCCAACGCAAGCTCCCCGCAAAAAATCCGGTTGGCCGTATGCTCCGTCAGGACCACTTCACTGGCAACCAGAATCCCTATCGCGATGGCCAAATCAAACGCCGCACCTTCTTTTTTAAGGTCGGCCGGCGCCAGATTCACGGTCACCTTTCTCTCCGGAAAAGGATAGCCACTGTTTTTGATCGCCGCGCGCACGCGGTCGGCGCTTTCGCGGCAGGCCGCATCGGGCAGCCCCACGATATTGAAAGCCGGAAGCCCGTTGGAAATATCCACCTCCACCTCCACCGAAAACGCGTCTATCCCGAACACCGCGCTGGAGAATACCGTCGAGAGCATTCTACCGACTACTCCCCCTCTCCAAAGGCGTTTCTGACAAGCTCAAAACAGGGCTCGCTTTCGTCCAGGATCAGAATCGAGACTACGTCGAAGCGGCACGGCACATCCTTAATGCCGTATCGCTTCAAGTAGTACTGCGCGGTTTTCACGATCTGATGGCGCTTGTGAAAGGTGACGGACTCCGCCGGTAAACCCATGCAACGCGAGCGGCGGGTCTTGACCTCGACAAAAACCACGGCGCCGTCGTGCTTGGCGATCAAATCAATCTCGCCCAGCGGACATTCGTAGTTTTTGAGAAGAACTTTATAGCCGTTTCTCAAAAGAAAATGAAACGCAAGTTCCTCGCCGAGCGTGCCGAGCGCCTGGGAGCCCGTCTCCATCTTTAGCTCTCCACGCCGTCTACTTCACGGTCATAGGCCTCGAGCACTTTCTCTTCGATCTCGCCCTTGAACACTTCGCTGGTAGGCGTCAACATGTCAAACCACTTCCCGTCTTTCGACACCCTCCTCGGCATGGAGACAAACACCCCCCGCTTGCCCTGCATCACCGAAAAACCCTTAACGATCAGCGCCTCGCCAAAGCGAAGGTCAGCAAGCGCTTTCAGGTTTCCGGACCCTGCAAACTTCCGGATATCCACCACTTCCACGTTTAAGTCAGCCATTTTCCTCTCCTTTTTTATATAGGGACTACTGGTATCAGGTTTAACCTACACTCACCCTACAGGACGACTGACCCCCTGTTTTTCGTTCACTAAATTTTATCTTTTTTTGAAAAAAAATTGTAGCGCAGGCTTAAGCCTGCGCTACATCCTCATAAATAGAATCAATTTCCAGCACTCTCCCTTCACTATTTGAAATACCATGGTATTGGCCAAAACTTGAAAACCCGTATTCTGATGGAGACACAACCATTCCCGCGGTAACGGGATTTTGATGAATATATTCCACTTGGCGCCACAACTGATTTTCATCCCGGACAACCTCTTCGTAATAACGGGCCTGCCATAGCGAGCCCTTTTGCTTTTTTATCCTATTTATTTTCCTCGCAAAGCCCCCTTTAACCATTCTCATCACAAAAGATAGATCAAATTCTTTTGAAGGCCGGATGATAAGATGGAGATGGTCCGGCATGATGCAAAAACCATAGATTTGGTAATCAAAAATCGTCTTGAGATACTCGAGCGTTATAAGAAGAATCCGGCACAATTTTCTGTCACGAAAGATTTCTTTACGCTCCTTCGTGACTGTGGTCACAAAATATACAAAACCCTCTTCAAAATATCTTTTCATTCCACCCATCTCGGTCGCCTCCTTGTCTATTCTAGTTAATAATTTAAATCTGTAGCGCAGGCTTAAGCCTGCGCTACCTCCTACTCTACAAGACGACGAAGGGGCCGTTTTTCGTTCACTAAATTTTATCTTTTTTTAAAGAATCTGAGATTTTAGGAAATTAACGCAGGACTGGATGGCTACGAAGACTCTCGAAGAGACTGAGCGGCGATGTGACGGCCATCGGAGACTAGGCGCACCGCGAAGTCCTTGTCGGTGCGAAACACCTGGTTGCCGGGGATAGAATTTAAAACGTCGAGGGTGTGTGGCGCAGGATGGCCGAAGGTATTTTTCTCCCCGGCGCTGATCACGCTGATGCGCGGATTCACCTGCCGCACAAACTCCTCGCCGAAGAAATCCATTTTGCTTCCGTGATGAGGGACTTTGAGGACCTGCGCACGCAGATCAAAACGCTGAAATAAAATATCCCTCAACGCTTCTTCGACGACGTCTCCGGTCAAGAGAAAGCTCGTCTCGCCGTAAGTTATTTTCATCACGATCGAGTCGTTATTAATATCCTCAGAGCAGCGCTTTTGCGGCGGAGGATGAAGCAGGCGGATCTTGACGTCTCGATACCCTTCAAGTCTCTGCCCGCGCCGGGCAAGCAGCCGCCCGGATTTTTCCTTTCGGATTTTATCTTCCAGCATCCCATAAAAGCGGCTCCGGTACGGAACGCCGGTCTCCATCACTTGCCCCACTTGGAATTCATCCAGGACCGTCGGCATGCCTCCGATATGGTCCTCGTGAGGATGGCTGATCACAAGCAGATCGATGTGGCGGACGCCGAGCGAGCGTAAAAATGGCGTAACTACCCAGCGGCCTTTGTCGCTCGTCACACCTTTGCCGGCATCAATCAGCAGGTTGCCTCCTGCCGGAAATTCGAGATAAATCGAGTCTCCCTGCCCGACGTCCAGTACCGTAAGTGTAAACTCATGCCGGCACTGACGCAGGATGTCTTGGGCCATCAGAACACTGGCGACAAAAAGCAAAAGCGCCGCCGCGCGCGCAGCGCTTTTCTTAACACTCTGCGTCCCAAGCAGATAAAAAATTCCGGTCAGAAGGATAAAAAAAAGAAAAGGGTCGAGTTTTCCCGTGACCCAATAAGCGCCCGGCAACCGCCCAATGCCCGACAGAGACGCCACAAAACAGCGCATCAGGAGCTTGATTGATAAAGGAACTACCCCCAAAAACGGCGGCAGCCACCCAAAGGTCAAAAGGTACAAGACGCCGGCGAAAAACAAAAGAAACGAGAGAGGCACAGCCACGAGATTTGAGAGCACCGAAAGCGGCGTCACCAGATAAAAATTCTGCACCGTCAACGGAAGCGTCACCGCCGAACAGACAAACGAGACCCAAAAAAGCTCCCGCAGATAAAACGCCGCTTTTTCTTGGAAAGAAAATTTTTCATTCGGCAAAAGACTTGGTTTGGAGAAAAAAATAGGTAAAAAGTGCGCGATCGCAAACACCGACAAAAACGAAAGCTGAAAACCCACATCAAAAAGCTGCTTGGGACTCACCGCTAAAATCACAAGCGCCGCCAGTCCCAGTGTATTCAAGACATCGGTCTTTCGGCCTGTCAGCCGGCCGACAAGAAATATCGAGGCCATCAATGAAGCGCGCACCACCGGTGCCTGCCAGCCGACCACCAGACAATACAACCAGACACAAACCAAGATAATCCACAACCTCACGTCCTTATGCAACGGAAACGGCGCCAAAAGAATCAAGACAACACTCGCCAAAAAACCGATATTGAACCCGCTGACGGCCAACAGATGAAGTGTGCCGGTTTTCACAAAAAGATCTTTAAAGTCCTCTTCCAGGTCCCTTCGTTCGCCCAAAAAAAGCGCCTGTAGAAACGCCGCGTCGTCCCGGTCAAACCCTTGGGCGAAACTGCGTGATAAAAAATTTCTCGTGGCTTGGATTTTTTCAATAAAAAAATGGCCGCGGTGGCGACCCAGGATTTTTACTTTCGAGTTGGGGCCTGAGAAAAAAAGCGTCCGCACCCCCTGACGGTCCAAAAACACCCTCTGGTCGAATCCTCCGGGGTTTCGTCTCCCCTTCGGTTCGGCGAATTCCCCTCCCAGAACCACCTCGTCCCCATATTCGAGCGCCTCTCGCGGATTTCTCAAGTGCACCTGCACCTTGCCGGAAACCATTTGGCTTTTTCCACTCGTGTCCCACACGCGGCGCGCGGCCACGACAAAAGAGGCGTCTTCGCCCTCATAAGCGGCAGCCCGAGTCTCGACCGGCGACACAATGCGCCCGCCGAGATAACGGAGGGTCTCATACTCCTGGACCTTCAGCGAAAGATCCCCATCCGGGACGATGTCACTCAGCGTAAGGCGGCCCGCTCCGGCAATCACAAGAAATGCCAGCGCCACGAAAATCTTCCTGGAGTCCCCGCTTGAAAAAAGAGCGGCTGAAAGAAACGCCGCCCCAAAAAGCTGCGGAACAAACTAAGGAAAAAAAACGCGGGCTGTGAT
>JAHFFL010000096.1 GCA_023247955.1 Candidatus Omnitrophota bacterium | reverse complement strand
CAGTTTATAAAAAAGCCGTCCGGTGCCGGAAAACCGTATCGTTCTCTTAAAAAACGACACCGGATCATGCCAGGTCTCATTTTGCCGCACGGTAAGCATCCCCCACCAGACCACAAGTCCCACCGCGCAAATCACGGCTGCGGCGCGCCACTTCTGGTTCCTATAACCTGCGGTGAAAATTTTTGCGAGTAAAATAAAAAACCCGACCGACGGCAAGTAAAGCCAGTGCTCGGCCATCCAAGCGTTCAGGCGAAAGAGGCCCGAAACCGGAAGAAGCCAAAGAAAAAACCATCCGGCGCAGAAAAACAGGAGCGGATATTGGTTGCGGCGCGTGAACACCCCCCAGAAAACGACCGCAAAAATTCCGGCCCCGCAAAGCACCCGCGGATCCAACGCTTCAAACCGGCTCATCCCGTATTCCATGTGAAGATTGAGCGGCACAAACAATAGTCTGAGATAAGCGGCAAATGCCGCAAACACACCGGGAATCCGCTCCGCCCAGGAATGCGCAAAACCGTTGGGGAATGCCGGACCGAGCGCCGCAAACCGGGCGGCAAGGTATACTCCCGTGATAAAGAGCGACGCGTAAAATCCACGCAGCGGCGCTTTCTTTTCCCGCGTCCCGTGGTAAAAAAGCAGGAGCGCCGGGAAAACAAGACTTGATTCTTTGGACAGGAGGGCAAACAAATAATTTAAACATAGAAAGAAAAGACTTGGGGGCCGCCGCTCGTCCAAGTAACGGATATAGAAAATAAATGCCATGAGGGAAAAAAATGCGGCCAGGATATCGGCGCGGCCTGAGATATAGGCGACCGCTTCCGTGTGAACGGGGTGTGCGACGAAAAAGACGGCCGAGAGAAATGCGAGTAGGCCGTCAGCGGTAAGCGTCCTGGCCAGCGCACAAACGGCCCACGCGACGAGAAGATGCAGGAGAATATTCGTCAGGTGATAGCCGCGTGGGTCTTCTTTCCACCACCGGTGATCCCACGCGTAACTTAAGGTCTGGATCGGGCGATAGAACTTGCTTCCCTCGGTCCCGCCTCCTTCCCTTAATTGTCCTGTGAAAAAACGCGGGGCATTGGACCAGTCCCGGATCAGCGCATTCCTGCGGACCTGATATTCGTCGTCCCAGATAAACGCTCCGCCGAGGGAATTTGCATAGATGCCGAAACCCAAAACGGAGATGAAAAAAAAGCTAAATATCCAGCGGCTGTGACTTCGCAAGCAAGCGGAGTTTTTTTAGGGCGACCGCCTCAATCTGCCGCACACGCTCCCGCGTGATGCTGAACCGTTTGGCCGTCTCGTTGAGCGTGCACTCCTCGCCGTCTTTCAGGCCGAAACGCATCTCGAGGATTTCCCGCTCCCGCGGATTCATTTTCTTGAGAAGCTTCTCCACACGCTCACCGCGAAACATCTCATTGACCTGGTCCTGTGAGGAAACAGAGGCAGTGTCTTCCAGGAGATCAATGATACTCGCCTCGCCGTCCTCACCGACCGGTTGGTCCAGCGAAGTCGTGCCCTGATCCATTTGCATCAGTTCTTTGATTTTAGACACAGGCAGTTTCATCGCACGTGCCAGCTCCGCGACCTTGGCCTTACGGCGATGGCGGTGCATCAACCGCTCCTGGACCTTGCGGAAACGCGAGAGCGTCTCGACCATGTAGACCGGGATACGCACGGTCTTGCCCTGGTCGGCGAGGGCGCGCGTGACGTGCTGCTTGATCCACCACGCGGCGTAGGTCGAGAAGCGGTAGCCCAGCTTCGGGTTAAACTTCGACACCGCCTTCATGAGCCCCAGATTGCCTTCCTCGATCAGATCCAGCAAAGGCACGCCGAAGCGGGAGTACTGTTTGGCGATATTGATCACCAGCCGGAGATTGGAGCGTATCATGAGACGGCGGGCCTGTGCGTCGCCCCGTTTGATGCGCCGCGCGGTTTTCATCTCCTGCTCGGGAGTGAGCAGTGGAATATGTTTGATATCCTTGATGTAGAGCTTCAGCGCATCCATTACTTATTTTTAGCCCTCTTATTTTCCTTTAAGCGCCGCCTGAGCCGCCGCGAGCCGCGCGATAGGCACGCGGTACGGAGAACAACTGACATAGTCCAACTGCGCCCGGTGGCAAAACTCGATAGAGGAGGGGTCCCCACCGTGTTCGCCGCAAATCCCCACTTTGAGCTGTGGCTTGACGCCGCGTCCCTTGGTCACGGCAAGCTCAATGAGTTTCCCCACGCCGGTTTGGTCCAAAGAGACAAAGGGGTCCACCTTGAGCAGACCCTTCTGGATATAAAACGGCAAAAACTTCCCGATGTCGTCCCTCGAAAACCCGAACGTCATCTGCGTCAGGTCATTGGTGCCGAAACTGAAAAACTCGGCTTCTTTCGCGATCTGGTCCGCGATCAGCGTCGCGCGCGGGATCTCTATCATCGTGCCGACCAGAACCTCTATTTTTATCTTTTGCCGCGCCATTACCTCTTCGGCGACGCGGAGGATGTCTTCTTTGATCGACGTGAACTCACCTAAAATCCCGACCAGGGGAATCATCACTTCAGGCACTACGCGCTGCCCTCCTTTGGCGAGCTCGCAGGCGGCTTCAAAAATCGCCTGGGCCTGCATCTTGTAGATCTCCGGATAAGTCACCGCGAGCCGACAGCCGCGGTGGCCCAGCATCGGGTTCACCTCGTGAAGCGACTGCACTTTTTTCGCGAGCTCTTTGACGGAGATCTTCAGATCCTTGGCGACTTTCTTAAGCTCCTTTTCCCCCTTCGGCAAAAACTCGTGGAGCGGAGGATCCAAAAGCCGTATCGTTACCGGCAATCCGGCCATGGCTTTAAAAATCCCTTTGAAATCCGCTTTTTGCAATGGTTCAAGCTTATGCAGCGCCTTAATCCTGTCTTTTTCATTGTCCGCCAGGATCATCTCGCGCACGGCCTTGAGCCGGTTCTCACCGAAAAACATATGCTCGGTGCGGCAAAGACCGATGCCTTCGGCGCCGAATTCCCGGGCGATGCGGGAGTCTTCCGGCGTGTCGGCGTTGGTCCGCACTTTCAAGCGGGGCACCGCATCGGCCCAGCCCATAAATTGTCTGAAGTCCTCGCCGAGCTCAGGGTTCATCAGCTTAGCCTCGCCCAAAATCACTTCGCCGGTGCTGCCGTTCAGCGTGATCACGTCTCCTTCACGGATTTTCAGCGGCGTGCCGCCGGCAGCGACTGTAAAATACTTCCCTTTTTCGTCGATGTGAATCGCACCGCAACCGGCGATGCAGCACTTGCCCATGCCGCGCGCGACAACGGCCGCGTGGCTGGTCATGCCGCCCGTGGCCGTCAAAATCCCCTGGGCGGCGTCCATGCCCCCGATGTCTTCGGGAGAGGTCTCCCTACGCACCAGCACGACCTTCTTACTCTGTTCTTCGCTCCACTCGATCGCGTCCTCGGCGTTAAACACCACCTGGCCTACCGCGGCGCCCGGAGAAGCCGGCAGCCCTTTCGCGATCACCTTCACCTTCGCCTTGGCGTCTATCGTCGGATGGAGAAGCTGATCGAGCTGTTCCGGGGCCACCCGTGTCAGCGCTTCTTCCTTGCCGATCATCCCTTCTTTCACCATGTCGCAGGCGATCTTGACCGCCGCGGCGGCGGAGCGCTTGCCGCTGCGGGTCTGGAGCAGAAAAAGCTTCCGGTCTTCAATGGTAAACTCGAGATCCTGCATGTCGCGGAAATGCTTTTCAAGCTTTTGATAAATGGCCTCGAGCTGCGCATACGCCTCCGGCAGGGTTTTCTTGAGATGACTGATCGGGTTCGGCGTACGGATGCCGGCCACGACATCCTCGCCCTGCGCGTTCATCAGGTACTCGCCGAAAAACTTCTTTTCGCCGGTGCCCGGGTCACGCGTAAAAGCCACGCCGGTGCCGCTGGTATTGCCCATGTTGCCGAACACCATCGACTGCACGTTGACGCCTGTTCCCAGATCGTGTGGGATCTTGCTCAAGTTTCGGTACGTGATCGCGCGATCGTTGTTCCACGAATCAAACACGGCGTTGCAGGCCAGCTTCAACTGCTGGTTCGGATCCTCGGGAAACGGTTTCCCCGTGCTCTCTTTGACGGCGGCCTTGTATTCGTCGACAAGTGCTTTGAGGGCCGGCGGCGTGAGCTGAGTGTCTTCGGTAACTTTGAGTTTTTTCTTTTTCGCGGCCAGAAGGTGTTCAAAGCCATGATGGTCCATCTCCAGCACGACGTTGCCAAACATCTGGATAAAACGGCGGTACGCGTCCCAGGCGAATCTCTCATTGCCTGATTTTTTGATCAGCCCCTTGACGGTCTCTTCAGAAAGACCAAGGTTCAAAATCGTGTCCATCATGCCGGGCAGCGACACAGCCGCGCCGCTGCGCACCGAAACCAGCAGCGGATTTTCTTTAGAACCGAATTTTTTTCCGGTAGTTTCTTCCAATTTTTTTAAGTTCTCGAGAATTTCTTCTTCAAGCCCGGCGGGCCACTTTTTGTCCAGCGCGTAAAATTCTTTGCAAGCCACCGTGGAAATCGTAAAACCCGAAGGAACCGGGATTCCCAGATTGGTCATTTCGGCGAGATTCGCCCCCTTGCCGCCCAAAAGACTTCTCTGGTCTTTGGTTCCCTCCGCCTTTCCGTTTCCGAAGAAATACACGTATTTTGTCATCGAAGATTTTGATCCTTCCTTTTTGATCTGACTCTCAACTGCCACCGCCATTGGATATTATCCTCTCCTAAATTGCTTGACCAAAAAAGACCCCCTGCTCCCTTACTCGAAAACTTAAGGAGCGGTAGGGATCTTTCAGCCGTTCATGCGAATCCTGGATAAATCCGCGATATGCGCCGTATACAGCCGGTTCACCGCCCGAAGCAAAGCAAGACGGTTCGCCCGGACTTTTGGGTCCTCGGCGTTGACAAAAACTTTCTCGAAGAATTCATTTAAGATATCAAAAAAAGCGTCTGCGTACAAGCTTGTTGCCGCCTTGAAATTCCGTGCTTCCGTCTCCCGCCGTATCGAAGAGGAGGAGTTTTGGTAATGCTCGAAAACACCTGTCTCGAGCGCCTCGGCGAAAAGCGCCGGATCCACGTGGTCCGGAAGGGGGTCCGAATTTCCTTTTAGGATATTCATTGTGCGCTCCACAACCTTACAGGCCTTCGAGAAAGACTCCTCGGAAAAAAGCCGTGACAACGCCTCCACGCGGAGAAA
>JAHFFL010000095.1 GCA_023247955.1 Candidatus Omnitrophota bacterium | reverse complement strand
TCCGATCAAGATGGCTGACAAGTTCTTCAATCTCCTTCATGCGATTGGCGAGCGCGGTGACCACGATCTGATTGGTCCGCGTGTCCGCGTGAATGGAGCCGACGGCCTGGTCCTGCAGTTTCGCCTGCAGCAGAGTCAAAATGTCCGCCGCCTTCGCGTATCCCAAATCAAACACCTTGGTCTCCAGCGGCTGATCGATCTCCTCGATGATTTTTTTCATGAGTTTCATCTTTTCCGAGGTTTCCATCAAAATAATCGTGCCGGTCTGCTCGTCGATCACAATCGTGCCGACCGCGCTTTTCATGGGCTCAAGCATTTTGAACACCTGGGCCGGCGATGCATACTGAAGTTTGATAAGCTGCGCTTCCCGGGCGTCATCGTATTCCTCGCCGTAACGCGCCTTGTATTCTTCCTCCGTCATCACATACACAATTGAGTCTTTCACACGGTAAGCCAACCCGTTGGAGAGTAAGATAATATCGAGGATGTCGGAGATTTTCACGTCCTCCAAAAACAGCGTGGCCTTCCCCTGAATGCCGGGACTGATAAAGATATTGAACTTGCCTTTTTGGGCCAAAAATTTCAGCACATCCAGCACATCGCTATCGCGTAAATCAATGGAAACGTTTTTATTCCGGTCTTTTAAGAAATCCATGTCCTGCCTTGAAAACACGGGGGCCGCTGCCCACAAGAAAAGCGCCGAAACAACCGCGACAGCTACGGCAAAACGGACCCGTCTCATCGAAGCGGGACCTCCGATTGACCGTCGGTAAGAATTACGGCGTCCGGCCGGACTTCCTTGACCTGTATGCCCTTGATTGTCATGCCTTTCGACACCACATAGGTTTTCTTTTCATCCGTGACTTCCACTAGGGCCTCCGGAATATCCCCTAGGAAAATCCCGCTAAGCTTGAGCGTGGCCGCGACAGAAACCAAAGAATTGCTCGGGGCAGCTGGCTTTTCGGGCACCACAGGAGCGAGCGGTGGTAGTTCTTTCCAAGGGTGAAAAATATTCCGCTGGGTGACCCCGCCCAAATCCTTGTCCTCGACGGAAAATAAATTTGGAGGCAACTCAAGAGCGGCGGCATTCATCGCGGACGCCTTCTTCATAAAAACCTCGGCGGGGTCTTCTCTCAAAAAAAACTGGCTCGCGGAAAAATAGACCAGGAATCCTGAGAGCGAAACCGCAAGCAGCCGGTTGATGGTACGGATGGAAAAAAAACGGCGGAGCGCGTCCTGAAGAAAGGGCGCCGCGGAGGCGGCGGACATCACCGCGCGGCGGGCCTTTTTGGCCTGGATGTCCCGGTCCGAGAACCCTTCCTGGGGTCCCTCCGCTGGCGTCGGAGGGGGCGGCACCGACACCTTGGCCGGTTCGGGTTTCCCCGATGAAACAACCAGCGTGTCGTCACCTTCTTCGGACTTTTCGCCCTCCTGAATGATCCTAAACAACCGCTCTTCGGGCGTCAAATCTCTCGGAGGTTTGTTGGGTTCCATAATAAGGATTGTTCCCTTTTAAGCCGGTTTCGGAAAACAAGCGGCTGTCCCTGGTCACCAAATACTCGACGAGGGCCTTGTCCACATAACTTTGATTCTGCATCACCAAATACTCCAGCGAGTCATGGCAGAGCTGGGTGACTTGCCGCGGAAAACCGTTGGTCGCGCGGTAAATCACATCGAAGGCCTCCTCGCTGAACAGCCGTATCGGCGAACGATAGCCGGCGGTTTCCAGACGAAACATGATCATCTCGCGCGTCTCAGAAAAATCAAGCGGGGGCAGCATATGCTTCAGCGCAATGCGGTCCCAAAAATTCCGGATGCGCACGAGCCGCGGCACGATTTCGCTCTGCGAAAACAAAACCACCTGCAGGATTTTGAACTCGTTGGTCTCGTAATTCAGGAGACCGCGCAGCGCTTCCAGACACTCGTCGTTGAGCTTCTGCGCCTCGTCGATGAGGAGCACGAGCGTCTGCCCTTCATTGACCCCTTTTTTGAAAAGATAATTTTCTATCTCATTAAAATAATACGCGGCGGTCTGCGCCTTCTCGGCGGGGATGCCGAAGCGGAGACAGAGGTCTTCGAGAAAATCCTTCTCATCCTTAAAAATCGGATTGAGCACCATGTGCACCGTGACCCGCGGTTCGTCCTTCACCAGCTGGACAAAACGGCGGCTTAGCGTGGTCTTCCCTACTCCGACATCTCCGAGAACGAGACCCAATCCCCGCCGAAGTTTCACGGAAATCCTCAGACGGTAAAGCGCGGCGCGATGCTCCGCGGAGAGATAAAGAAAAGAAGGATCGGGGCTGGTCGTAAACGGCTCTTTTTGAAGCCCAAGCACCCTATAATAGCTCACCCTAGACTCCCCGCTAAAATCTGAACCAAATTTAAACGATTTGCTGCAAGCCCAAGTATTGATGTACGAACACTATACTACAAATTGATACGGGGGTCAAACTCTAATACCACATATGGGGGATAAATCAGCCGCAATGGGGCGACGGGTCCTGCCCTCGGCGGGGCGCTCCATCCTCGCCCGTAACTGACGTTCGGGCTCCGGGTGGAGCATCCCCGCCTCGGTCACCCGTCGCTCACTCTGCCATGTGTGAAGACTCTCCTATCTCAGGTGGCGAGCCGGGTGAAAAATTTATGAAGCGGGTTTTTTGGAGAGGAGCACGGCACGGCCGATGGAGATGCTGGCCTTGACCTTGTTTTCGTAATCCGGATGAGGCGTGACTTTGAGACTTTCGATGTAATAGAGCTTTTTCATTTTGACAAGTTCCGTGAAAAAAACGATAAGCTCTTCCATTTTCCCTTCCGCCTGCGCCCTCAAATAAAAATCCCTGAAATTTTCCCGGTCGGTGGATATTTGGGGTTTGACGTCCGTCAGCGAAATATTGTGGGAGCGGGCGGTAAGCTCAACATCATGGAGCATCGAGGAGCGGATTTCGTCACTGGAGGCGCCGGACATGCCGATGCTTTGAAGCAAGCTAAGATAAAGCACGTCCACTTGGGGTTTTTGTCCGAGGTTACGCAAGTTGTAAACGGCCTTTTTTTCCTCGGTCGTTATCCGCTCACGCAGGACAAGTAAGCTGTGCTGAATAGGCCGCACGATTCCGAACTGAATAAACGCCAAAAAGACCATGACCCCCGCCGCGATGAAATAATTTTTTTCTCTCTGGGAGAGACGGTTGAACGTTTCCCAAAAGCGGCTTCCCCGCTCCGTCAGAAAGCCCGAGACAGCTTTCAATTGCTGCTTCAAGTCGATATTGACCGCACCCATGATTTACTTTCCTCTTAACGGATCGGCTGAGCCGGCTCCGGTGGGGATGACTCTTTCTTCCCCGACAAAATGCTTTCTATCTCAAAATCCACGACTTCTTTATTGTCCGCGATCCGCTTGGTTAGACGCTTGGTCTCTATCCCCTGAAAGAGCGACAGCGACTTGAGACTATTGACGAAATCAAAAACGCTGGTCATCGATTCGGCGCGTCCTTGGATTTGAAAACGATTGTCTTTTGTCAGATTGATTTCCGTGAAATAAATCCCCTTGGGCACCATCTCATGCAGACGCACCAGGGCCTCCAAGAGACGCAGGTTAGACTCATGCAGGCCGATCACTTCCTGGATGGCCCGCCGGGCGGAGGTGACTTCTTCGGAGGATTTTTGCGTGACCGACAGTTTGTCTTCCAACCACTTCAAATACGCCTGTTTCCGGTAATAATTTTGGGCAAAGAAACTGATCGCGACAAGAAACAGGGACAAGGACAAAATCCCCGTCATAAAAAGGCGGCGCCCCTTCTCAAGAATCGAGGCCTTGATAATCACTTCCTGAGGGACCAGATTAATGAAAGGTGCTCTCGGCAAAAACGCGAGCCCCGCGATTGCCGAAAAGGACAGTTTCTTAGCCCACGCCGGATCGGCCGGCGGTTTGAGAAATCTCCGGACAAGGTCCGCTGACTCCGATTCTATCACCGCCAGACCCGTCGTCGCGGCAAGCCGATCAATCACCGGGCGCACCCCTCCCACCGCGCCGGCCAGCACCAGCCGCTCGGGCTCACGCGCGATCTCTTCACTGCGGTAAATCTGAAGCGACCGGGAAATCTCCTCAAGCAGTTTCTCCTGCCATTTCGGCCCGTCTTCGGCAAGCCGCTCGGCGTTCGGGGACAGGTTTTGCGTAAACAGGAGATTAGTGCCGCGAAACACAAAGAAATCCGTATGTTTAACGTCCACGTCCAGCACCGCGACAATCTGCTCGGGATTCCAGCCCTCAAGCTGCGCGGACAACCGGTGCACGCTGCACTGAGTCGCCAGCGTGATATGCGCCGGGTTAAGCCCCATTTCCTCGAGCGTTCTTAAATGCGTGTTGATGACTTCACGGTGCGCCACGACAAGCAGGACGCTCGAATAGCCTTCGCGGTGCGCTTTCAAAAGATAGTAATCAAAAACAATTTCATCGACCGCATAAGGCGTCTGCTTGACGGCCTGCAGATCGATGATCTTTTTAATCTCGGAGGGTTGCGTGGAAGGCAGTTCCAGATTCCGAGCGGTCACCTGATAACGCGGAACACAGCTGAACACTTCCTGCGGTTGTATCTTGTATTTCTTGACGAGTTCTTCGAGCTTTTCACGGGCCGCTTTTTTGTCCGGCACGAGTTGAAAAACTCCGCAGTCCACGATGTCCCACGAACCCGCGGTTCCCTGGCTCATGGCCCATTTCAGCCAATCGCCGGTGAGCTCAAGCACCAGCCGCTGCGCGTTCCTGGTCTTCATGGGAAATTTAATAAAACTCATGGGCTCCCGTTTAGCGGCGTCCGGTGGCAATACAACTAAATTTCCCTGAGATAGAGAAGCTGTCCATCAAGACCGGCGACACATTCGATGCCGACTTTGTACCAACGGCCTGTCTTCCCGGGCTCCGCTGGAGAATCTTTTGACAACACCCATGTTACAGATAAAAATCGAAGAGTGTCAACATCAAAAATCCACAGCGACGAAAATTGCTGGAGCGAGGCGTCCTCTTCGGAAGAGACGCCTATCTTTTGTTCGAGATCGCCTAAATCATCAAACGGTCTATCCTTGGAATTTGTCTCCGTTCCGGTACTTTTGCCGGCGCCGGCTGCGGGCACAGACTCGCTGCCTTCACGGGTGGAAACAATACGCTCGGCCAGCGAGTCGGCAATGCCCAGAAGCACGAGCGTCTCCTTTGAAACGGTGTTTAAATTAATCCCCTTGCCGTAA
>JAHFFL010000094.1 GCA_023247955.1 Candidatus Omnitrophota bacterium | reverse complement strand
TTTGTATGTTTTTAAAAATCCACGGATTCCCAAGCCCACCGCGGCCGACCATCACACCGTCAACCCCCGCGATTTTTGTCAGACGCGCGGCATCTTCTCCTGAGAGCACGTCGCCGTTTCCGATCACGGGAATTTTCACGGCTTCTTTCACGCGGCCTATGGCTTCGTAGTCGGCGTTTCCCGAATAGCCCTGCACTCGCGTGCGTCCGTGCACGGTCACGGCGTCAAGGCCGCATTCCTCGGCGATCTTGGCGATGGTCACAGCTTCCTGTCCTGAAGGGTCCGCGACCCCAAGGCGCATTTTGACCGTGACAGGGATTTTTTTAATCGCCTTGGTGACGGCTTTGAAAATTTGCCGCGCCTGTTCCGGGCGGGCCAACAGTGCCGAGCCCGCGCCTTGCCCGGCCACTTTGGGCACGGGACACCCGAGATTGATGTCCAAAAGTTCATAGCCCAGTCCTTCAACGATTTGCGCGGCTTCTCCCATCGCCTCGGGCCGGCAACCGACGATCTGGGCACCCAGCGGACGGTCTTCGGGGATTGTTTTCATGAGTTCGTTTGTCGATTCATTGCCCCGGATCAGGGATTCGGCCGCTACCATTTCCAAAAAGGCAAACTCCATGCCATGTTCACGGGAAATCAGCCGGTACGCGAGGTCCGTACAGCCGGCCATCGGGGACTGGATCACACTCGTTTTTAAAACCAAAGATTTCAGCTGAAGCATGGGCGCTATTTTATCACACTTTACTGAGCTTTCGAGGAACGGTGTACTTTGGCCTCGGACGGCTGTATAATGATCCGCTTATGTCGAAAAAAATTAGAAATATCGCGATTATCGCGCATGTCGACCACGGCAAAACAACGCTGGTAGACGCGATCCTGAAACAGGCGAACGCGCACCGCAACATCGCGGAAATGGGGGAGCGCATCTTAGACTCGATGGATCTCGAGCGTGAGCGCGGGATCACGATACGCGCCAAAAACGCGAGTGTCTCTTATAAGGATGTGAAAATCAATATTGTCGACACTCCGGGTCACGCGGACTTCGGCGGCGAGGTCGAGCGTACGCTTCGCATGGTGGATGGTGTGCTTCTCGTGGTGGACGCGAAGGACGGACCGATGCCTCAGACGCGTTTTGTGTTGAGGAAGGCCCTGGAGCTCGGCCACCGCGCGATTGTCGTGATTAACAAAGTGGACCGTCTCGATTCCCAGATTCAAGACACCGTGAACCGTACCTTTGACCTTTTTTGTGAATTGGGTGCGAGCGAGGAGCAGCTTGATTTTTCGGTGGTGTATACTTCGGCGCTCGAGGGTACCGCGACGCTCGACATGGCCAAACCCTCGGAAAATATTTACCCGCTTCTCGACGTGATTCTTGAGAAGGTGCCGCCGCCTTCGGTAAGGCCCGATGACCCGCTTCAAATCCTGGTGCTGGCACTTTTTCAGGATTCTTATAAGGGAAAGATGGGAATAGGAAAAATTTCGGGCGGCTCGATCAAAAAAGGGGAAATAGCGGCGCTGATCCGCCGCGACGGAAGCCAGGTCAACGCGAAAATCACAAGTCTTCTCACGTATCAAGGCCTTGAGCGCGTGGAAGTGGAGTTCGCCGAATCCGGAGAAATCGTATCGGTTGCCGGTTTTGAAGAGATTGGCATTGGCGAAACAATCACCGATCCCAACCAGCCGGCCCCGCTGCCGCCTTTGGCCATCGACGAACCGACCGTGCAGATGACGTTCGGCGTGAACACTGGCCCTTTTGCCGGCAAGGAAGGCCGTTATGTGACCTCGCGCGTGATTCGCGACAGACTGTTTAAGGAGCTTGAGACGAATGTCTCGCTGCGCGTGGAAGAGACCGAGAGCCCCGACACGTTTTTGGTGTCCGGACGCGGCGAGCTTCATCTGGCCATTTTGATTGAGCAGATGCGCCGCGAAGGATACGAACTCCAGGTGTCTCAGCCCAAAGTGATTTTTCACGAAAAGGACGGACGGAAGCTTGAGCCGTTTGAGTTCTTGATCGTGGATGTGCCGTCCCAGGTCCAGGGAACTGTCATCGAAGAGATCGGCCGACGCAAGGGGACATTGAAAAACATGATTCAGACACCGTCGGGCGAGATTCACTTGGAATACCAGATTTCCACGCGCGGCGTCATCGGCCTGAAAGGGGCGTTGATGACTAAGACGCGCGGCACGGCGGTGGTGCACCACGTCTTTGACGAGTATAAACCGGCGGTGGAGGACTCGTTCGGCGCGGCTCCTCACGGCTCGCTTGTCGCCAGTGAGACTGGCATATCCAATGCCTACGGTTTGAATAATGCCCAGGAGCGCGGCGAGCTTTTTATCGGCTCCGGCGTCGAGGTGTACCAGGGCATGATCATCGGCGAAAATTCGCGCGGCGAAGATTTGGATCTGAGCCCGTGTAAGATGAAAAAACTGACCAACATGCGTTCGTCCGGCTCCGACGAGGCGATTGTGCTCACACCGCCCAAGGAATTGACGCTGGAGCTCGCGATTGAGTACATCGGCTCCGACGAACTCGTGGAAGTGACCCCCAAGAGCATCCGCTTGAGAAAACGCGCGTTGGATCCGCTGCAGAGAAAACGCCTGAAAAGGCAAACGACGTAAGGGACTTCTCAAAATGCCGGACCGCCCCTCCACAAAAACTGAACGTCTCCAGGTCGTGCTCGCGCGTTTTGGAATCGCCAGTCGCCGCGGCGTCGTGTCCTTGATAGAATCCGGGCAGGTGACCGTGAACGGCGAGGTCGTGCGCGAGAAAGGCCTTCGCGTGGATCCGCTCAGCGACAAAGTAGCCGTGAATAGCCAGGAACTCTCGACCGCGGTGCCGCGGGAAAAAATGTATTTTGTATTCAATAAACCCAAAGGGGTGATGACGACCCAGCAAGATCCCCACGCCGAGCGCACTGTGGCGGATTTTTTCAAGGACGTCCCCGAAAGGGTATTCCCGGTCGGCCGCCTCGACAGGGATACGACAGGACTTTTGCTTGTCACCAACGACGGCGAACTCGCGTTTCGTTTGACGCATCCCCGTTTCGGCATCGAAAAAAAGTACCACGTCGTCGTCGAAGGAGTTGTCGCGCCGCACGCGGTGGAAGAACTTAAAAAAGGGGTTCTTCTCGAAGAGGGGAAGACCGCCCCCTGCAAAATCGAGATGGAATCCAAAAGTCCCCGAGAAACGAGTCTTTACGTCACTTTGCATGAGGGAAAGAAGAGACAGATACGGAGAATGTTCGAGGCCATCGGCCATCGCGTGAAAGAACTGGCGCGCCTGAGTTATGGCACGCTGTCTCTGGGGGATTTGAGGTTGGGTCAGAAAAGGGAACTGCGGGCGCAGGAGCTTCGCGAACTTTGGCGAATCACGCGGCTGGCGGGACATGGCTAAAAGGGAGACGGTCCCTCAGATTTTTGTCGACGGAAAATCCATCGGCGGTTATGATGATCTTGTACGGACGCTCGCTTAAACTTAAATTGGAGAGATTAAAGGAATGAACGTGGGTTTTTATCGACGGTTGTTTTCGGTGCTGGTTATTTCGAGTCTCGTGGCCGGCTGTGCGACGACAAGGGCTCAGCGTCCGGAAAAATCGGATCTAGAAAATCAAGTCTCGTCGTTGCAAAACGATATTCGCACGAAAGAGCAGGAGATCCAAGACCTTCAGTTGCAGTTGCAAAGCCAGCAGCAGCCCCTCGTGCCTCCGGGATTTATTGCGCCCAAACATGAAGAAGACATCCGCGTTTCCGGCGTGACCCTAAAGGACGTGCAAAAGGCGCTGGTGCGCGCCGGTCTTGATCCCGGACCGGTGGACGGCCGTTTGGGCAAAAAAACAAAACGCGCGATCAAGGATTTTCAGAAAAAGAAGAATTTAAAAGCCGACGGCGTTGTCGGAGAAAAGACCTGGACGCTGCTCAAGTCCTCATGAACCAAATCCAATCCATCGCGCTCCTGGTCCCCGAGCTCAAAGAACTTCTTGAGCAGAAAAATTACGTGCTCTTGAAACAGGTGATTAGGGAATGCAATCCTCTGGATTTCGCGGACATGTGGAGGCATTTCACTCCCGAACAGCGCCTCCATATCTTCCGGCTCCTGCCGACCACCGCCGCGCTGCGGCTTTTTGAGATCCTGGATATCGAAGACCAGCGCCAGCTTCTTGACCGTCTGGGCGAAGAGAATGTCACGCCGCTGCTCGAGGGCATGGATTCTCCCGACTTGGCGAAGCTGTTCCATAAGCTATCGACGCGGGCCGTGAAAAAAATGAAGAGCTTCATCAAGCGGCAAGAGGCCCTCTCACACATCGACACGCTGATGCAGTACCCACAGAATACGGCCGGCAGTCTGATGCACCCCGAGTTTGTGAAGCTTTCACCGAAGCTCACGGCCAAACAGGCGCTGCTTCGCCTTCAGGCGGTCGCGCGCCCCAATCAAAAAGAGCATCTCTACGCGTTGTTTGTGATTGACGACGAGGGGAAAGTAATGGGGGGGCTGGATCTGAAGGATCTTTTGAGCGCGCCAGAAGACGCGAAGCTTTCTGAACTCATGAGCTCCGTGGAGGGAATCAAGATTGGACCTTTGACGGACCAGGAAGACGTGTCCAAACTCTTTGATAAATACCATCTCAGCGCGGTTCCTGTGGTCGATGAGCAGAGCCGGCTGGTCGGTGTCTTGACCGCGAACGATATCATCTCCGTGATGCGGCAGGAAGCCAGCGAAGACATCGCGAAGATGGCCGGTACCCGAGCCGTGGATCTCAGAGAGCGTTCGGTGTTCCGGATTGTCCGGATCCGTATGCCGTGGCTGGTCGTGACGATCCTGGGTGAGATTTGCGCTTCTTTCATCATCAAGTCTTACGAAGCAACGCTCACCAAGGTGATTGCGCTCGCTTCGTTTTCGCCGCTGATCGCCGCGATGGGGGGCAATGTGGGCTCCCAGTCTGCGACCATCGTGGTCCGCAGCATCGCGCTAGGCCGGGTCAACGGCCACCAGAGATTTAAGACCATTTTCCGTGAGATGCGGGTGGGCTTGATGCTCGGGGTCCTTTACGGATTGTTTTTGGGGGTGGTGGCGTTTATTTTGTATGGCGCGCGGTATGATTACCAGTTTTCCATTGTGGTGGGCCTGGGCATGTGCAACTCGATGACGGTTGCGGCGACGATGGGGTCTATTGAGCCGATTATTTTTAATCATTTCGGAATAGACCCTGCCACAGCCACGGGGCCTCTGATCACGACCA
>JAHFFL010000093.1 GCA_023247955.1 Candidatus Omnitrophota bacterium | reverse complement strand
CTCCGTCCCGTTACTTTTGCCGGCGCCGGTGGCGGGCACGGACTGGCTGCCTTCGCGGGTGGACACAATACGCCCGGCCAGCGAATCAGCGATTCCCAGAAGCACAAGCGTCTCTTTTGAAACGGTGTTCAAATTGATCCCTTTACCGTAAACCGTCAGGTGGTCTCTCAGTTTGTTCCAAAGTGTCGAGGTCATGCCGGAAACCAAAAGCAATTCTTCCACCGAACCAAAACCGGAATGATCGCCTTGAAGCGCGTGGCCGAATTCGAGAAACGGCTCCTTCCGATCCCTCCACTGCAGCGTCGCCTTCGCGAGCGTCTCCGCTTTTGTCGAACCGAGCTCGGAGTCCGCGGCGGCGTAAATCTTCGCGAAAACGGATTCCGAAATCTTATTGATGTTGATGCGGCTGGATTCATCCTCTAGTCCCGCTACAAAATTGCTCGTGCCCTCGGATTCCGCCGGCTCAAGATGTCCGACCATGAACGAGAGATGCGAATCTCCAGGCATCTGTGCTTCTTTGAAAATTTCGGTATCTTTAAACCAATAATAATCCGCCGGAAGCGCCGACTGGCTATCCGCTGTTTTATCTTGCACACGTCGGATTACATCCAGCGCATAAGAAATCCCCGAATCGCCGGCAAGCCGCAAGGAGGAGTCATCCTTAAATCTTTTAATTACAGATACTTGTGAACCTGTTCGTGCCGAGAGGAGCAGCGTGACCACCCCAAAAAAAACGATCACCCAGAGCGACACCACAAGCACCGAGCCCTTGGAGCAAGACCAAGACCGCTTCACGGGGAACTTTCTCCGCTTTCTTTTTTTTCTTTGAGCTCTTCTCCTTTGCTCTTCATCGCATGCAGCGGGTGACGGCGGACCAGATAAAATGTCTTTTCAATTCCGGGAATCGAATAATGAAAAGCGGCGTTATCAAATTTCACGCGCACCCCTACGGCGCCGATTCGGTTAGGACTCCCGCTCCCCGGCGTTTTGCTTTCCCAAGTCCATTGGGGACTTCCGATCGAGGCGATCGCATACAAAAACTCGAGACCTTCAACCGGCGAGAGCACTTCCTGAGGAAGATCGGATTCCACCTGCCTGACCAGCGCTTTTCTCGAATGGTCTAGGTAGTAACTGACTTTTTTATAAGCGAAGCCTTGGCCCAATTTCACTTCCTGGACCTGACCCAGACGAAACTCGGCGTTGATCGCTCCCCCTTCGGACGCCGCGAAAAGCATAGGAAAAGAAATCTTTTCCTTTTCGCCTTCAAAAGCAATCGGAGGATAAACAGGGCTTTGTTGCAGTTCACGCCCCATCTTTTCCACGGCGATCAGAGAATTTTCGAGCAGCGCTTTTTTTCTCGCGTCCAAGACCTTCACGACACGGAAGGCACCGGCGGCCAGCGCCGCAAGCGCCGCCAGCAACACGACCGCGATGCTCATCGCCGTCAGGAGCTCGATCAGCGTAAAACCCCCGTCATTGCGAGTCCCCTTGCGGGGATAAACTCCGCGAAGCAATCTCTGTGTCACATAGATTGCTTCGTCGCTACGCTCCTCGCAATGACACTTAAGAGAATTATTTTTCTTCATTTTTGATAAGCAGCAGCCCGGCCTGCGAGAAAAATCCGGCGGGGCCTGTGGTCTTGAGGACATAGCCGTCCAACTTGGAATCCCCTCGAGTGAACTCCTCGTGCTCCGCGGTTTTCAGCGAATAACCCGGCATGTCGTCAAACGAGCCGGGCAGTGAATAGGCTTCTTTGCTTAAAGGTTCCCAGGTAGCTAGGTCGGCGTTTACAGCCGCCCTTTCATTGAGCAAAGAACACAAGAGCACTTCTTCGGAGTGTTTGACCGCCTGGAGACAGCGGCCCAAGGCCTGGTGAATGGCCACGATGCCGACCGTCAGCACCACAACGGTGACCATCACCTCTACGAGGGTGAAACCTTTTTTCATTACTTGACCCAGTTCATGTCAAAAATGGGCAGCATGATCCCCGCCACGACCAGACCCACGATCAGACTCAAAATCAGGATAAACGCGGGCTCAATCAGCGAGGTGAGCATCTTGACACCCCGCAGACTCTCGCGGGAGTAAAAACGCGAGATCTCTTCCAGCGTTCCCGCGAGCTGGCCGCTTTCCTCGCCGACGGATATCATTTGACTGACGAATGGGGGGAAGTGTCCGGCGTCGCGGACGACGGCGGCGAGCATTTCTCCGGCAAGAATCCGCTTTTGCGCGTCTTTCAAATCGTCTTTCAAAAGTTCATTGGAGAGCACGGGACGCGTGGTCTCAATCGCCTGATAGACGGGAATCCCGTTTTTAATCAGCATCGACAGCGTGCTCGCGAAACGGGCGATGTCCGCCTTGACCCGGAGACTGCCGAGAATCGGCAAACGCGAAAAAAACGCGTCGCGCTGTTTTCTTCTAATGTCGCCTCCTGAAAAAAAATAAGCCACAAAACCGACAAGGGCCGCGAACATCCCCCAGAAGAAAAACTGCCACTCCGGCCGGGAGAGCCCCATCAAAATCCTCGTCGGCAATGGAAGCGAACTAAACGTCTGGCTAAAAAGATGCGTCAGCCGGGGCACGCAGAATGTGAAAAGAAAAAAGAGCGTCCCAAACCCCACGCAGACGATAAACACCGGGTAGGCCAGCGCGGAATTAATCTGTCCGCGTATTTCTTCCTCCGCCTCCAGATAATTCGCAAGCGTCTCCAAAACCGCGTCGATCGAACCGCTGGATTCGCCGGCCTTCAGCATTCCGATATAACGCGCGTCAAACGACCGGTGCCCCGCTCTCTCGAGCGCTTCGGAGAAATGTTCGCCGTTACGCACTCTATCGGTCACCTGAACAAGCAGGGCCCGGATCTTGGGGCTGGAGGTTTGCTTTTTAATCAGTTCGAGAGCGCTCAGCAGCGGCACATGGGACTTGAGAAACCCCGCCATCTGACGGGTAAAGACGCAAACCTCATAAACGGGAATTTTCCCCGCACGGGCCCCGTATTCGGGCTTCGAAGGTTTTGAGGCCCTTTTCGAAGGACCGGCGGTCAGCTTTTCGGGTTTGGACTTCGCCGACGGCTGGGGGTGGAGATGTCTATGATCCGCAAGGACCACCTCAATCGGCACATAACCCTTTTCTTCGATGAGCTGAATGGCCTGTTGCTGCGTCGGCGCGACAATCGTGCCTTCGATCACGCTCGCGGGACCGTTTTTCGCTTGATAAAAATACTCAGGCAACGAACATTCCTCCCCTTTTAATCCGCGTTCTCCTGAACAATACGCAGGACTTCTTCGGGTGTGGTGAGACCCTCGCGGACTTTTTCCCAACCGGACTCAAAAAGCGTTTGCATGCCTTCTTTCACGCCGGCCTGGCGGATTTCGGAGACCGAGGCCTTCTTCATCGCGAGCGCTTTAATGGCTTCCGAAAAAGGCAATATTTCAAAAATCGCAAACCGTCCCTGATAACCCGTCTGCCGGCATTTTTCGCATCCCACGGTCTTGCTGACCTTGTTGATTTTGGAGGTCAAAGACGAAGGCAGGGTCTGCGACAATGGGTGACTCTCCCATTTGACCTCCTGGCGGCAATGATGGCAAACCTTGCGCACGAGACGCTGGGCCATCACGGCAAGCACCGACGAAGACACCAAATAGGGCTCGACACCCATGTCCAAAAGACGGGTCACGGCGCTGGGCGCGTCGTTGGTATGCAGCGTGCTGAGCACCAAATGCCCCGTGAGCGAGGCCTGGACCGCGATTTGAGCGGTCTCCGCGTCGCGCACCTCACCCACCATGATGATGTCCGGGTCGTGGCGCAACACACTCCGCAGGATATTCGCGAAGCTCAGGCCGACCTTCGCGTTAACCTGTACTTGTTCAATGCGCTTCATTTTGTATTCCACGGGATCTTCAACAGTCACGATCTTCACCTCGGGTTTATTCAAACGGCCGAGGCAGGCATACAAGGTCGTCGTCTTTCCACTGCCGGTAGGCCCCGTCACGTAGAGAATGCCATGCGAGCGGCGTATCACTTCCTCGAGCCGCTTTAAATCCTTTTCCGGCATTCCGAGCTGGTTGAGATCGATCAGCATCTCCGACGGCAAAATGCGGATCACGACTCCTTCGCCGTAATTGTCCGGGATCACGGAGACACGCAAGTCGTACTCGCGTGTGCCCATGCGGATATGCGCCGCGCCGCTTTGCGGAACGCGCCGCTCGACAATGTCCAGAAACGAGATGACTTTGATGCGCGCGACAATCGCCGAATAAAGAAACTTGATGTCATCCGAAACCTTGGCCGGTTGTAGGATCCCGTCGACGCGGTAACGAACGATGAGCTCATCTTCGTAACGCTCAAAATGAATGTCGGTCGCGCGGCTTTCTATCGCCTCCTTCAGGATTTCGTTAACCAGCTTGATCACCGACGCGTCGCCGGCCAGCTTTTCGATGTCTTCACCACCCTTCCCCATCAGCACCGAGCTGGCCTTGACCTTTTCTTCGTCCTTCGACATGATTTTTTCTATCGTATCGGCGCCTACGCCGTAATACTTGCGTATCGCCTCCTCGATATCCGACGCGCAGGCGAGTACTGGTTCTATCTCGGTGCGCAGGTGAAGCTTTATGTCCTCAAGCGGCCAAAGGTTCAAGGGGTCCGAGACGGCCACCGTGAGCACATCCTTGTCAACCTTTACCGGAATGACCTTGTAATGCCAGGCGTACTTGACCGGAAGACGGCCGATCACGTCCGGCGGAATCCCGTAATTCTTCAACGAGATAAAACCGATATGCATCTGTTCGGACAGGCACCTTAAAAGGTCCTCTTCGGAAATCTTGCCCATCTCCACGAGGATGTTTCCCAAGAATTTACCGGTCGCCTTTTGTTTTTCAAGCGCCTTCTGAATATCCGCGGCCGTCGCTAGCCCCAGGTCCTGAAGGATCTTTCCGATTTTAATCATTTAAGCCGCTCCAATCATGTAAAAACTGTCCTCCGATTTGTCGTCATATTTCCCCTCGACGATGCCGCGGCAGGCCTCGATGGTCTTTTCGAGCGGGACGTATTGGCCGCGCATCCCTGTGTGCACTTCAGCCGTAAAAGATGGCTGCGTGAAAAAAGTCTGCAGCTTGAGGCCCCGGCTAAAAAACGTCCGGTCCTGGCGCGAAAGCTCTTCGATGCCGATCACGGTCACGATATGTTGGAGTTCATCAAGCTTATTCAACACACGTATCACCTCCTGCGCGGTGTCATAATGGTTTTTCGACACGATCGCGGGATCCAGGTTGACGCTCGAGGAAGCCAGCGGGTCTATGGCCGGGTAAAGCCCCGCCTGCATGCGTGCCCT
>JAHFFL010000092.1 GCA_023247955.1 Candidatus Omnitrophota bacterium | reverse complement strand
GGGCCTCGAGGCCAGCGTGGATGAAACCAGCGCGGGCAGCGATGTGACTGCCACGGATTCTGCCGACGGGCTTTCCACCACCTTGTGAAATTTTGGGAGATCTTTTGATGAATGAAAATTTCAGCGCATGGGGGATTTTGAGGAAGTTGTCTTTGCAGGACACGCTCCTGGTTTTAGGAGTTTTTGTTCTGGCAAGGATTTTGATGTTTTTGATACGGCGGTTTGCCGTTTATTTGGCGCAGAAAACGTCTTCGCACCTGCGTCTTTCAATCCTTCGCGTCGTTCCGCTTGTCCGGCTTTTGATTGGGATTGGTTCGATTGCGGTCATCGTGCCGATTCTGGTGGAGCCGACATTCCGGAACATTGTTACGCTGGTAGCGAGCGCCGGCGTGGCGCTGGGTTTTGCCCTTAAAGATTACGGCTCAAGCGTTATCGCGGGGCTTGCGGCCGTGTTGGAAAATATTTACCAGCCGGGCGACTGGATCGAGGTGGATGGAGCTTACGGAGAGGTCAAATCCATAGGCGCGCGGGCCACTCGGATCGTGACCGCGGATGATACGGAAGTCATCATTCCACACACGCGCTTATGGGCGGCTAATATTTTCAATGCCTCCAGCGGTAACCGCAGCTTATTGTGCGTTGCTGATTTTTATCTTCATCCGGACCACGACGCGGCTCTTGCCCGCCGGCATTTGGAAGAAGTCGGCCGGGCCAGTTCTTACCGGAAGCCGGAGTCGCCCGTCACTGTCATTGTTCTCGAGAAACCGTGGGGCACTCATTACCGTTTAAAGGCCACTGTGAAAGAAAGCCGCGAGCAGTTTTTGTTCCTTACGGATCTGACGGTTCGGGGCAAAGAGGCGCTGCGATCTCTGGGCATGCGCTTTGCTCAAGCGACATACGCCGAGACAAAACACTAGCTCCCACCTCGTATTTCGGCCAAACTTCCTTGACACTCCTACACCCAAGAGTTAACGTGTCCCTGAATTTTTATCAAAAATTCATTCTCTCTTCATCCTATCTTTATCAAACACCGGTAGACTGCGCACGTAAAAGAGGAGGGTGACCCATGAGAAGAGTTTTATGGTTGGCGGCCCTGGCGGCGCTGGCGCTGACCCAGACGGTGCCGCTTTTTGCCGATTCGCCGGGGGACGTGATGTCGACGCTGGAAAGCATGAAGCAGCAAATGACAAAGATGCAGGAAACGATTGACCGGCAGAACTTGAGAATACAGCAGCTTGAATCCCACAAGGTCTTGGAAACGCCGCAGGCCAATACGCCGGTGCAGCCGTCCCAGGCGACGATGAGCGACGCGGATTTCCAAAAGGGAATCAAAGACAACATCGGTGAAGTGATCCCGTGGATGAAAGGCACGAAGTTCGGCGGGGATTTTCGCCTGCGCATGGAAAACTTCAGCTTCTACGACAAAAACGACGATGCGGGTTCCACGGGCACGGCCAACGACAGAGCAAGGAACCGCACCCGTATCCGCCTGCGCTGGGGATTTGAAAAGGATTATGGGGATGATTGGAAGGTGGGTTTCCGACTCGCGACCGGAAGCACGACCGACCAGACCGGCACGAACCAGACGCTCGGTAATTCGGGTTATTTCAACTTCAAGACATTCAATATCGAACGGGCTTATGCCGGCTATTCTCCGAACGGGCTGAAGGATCGAGGGGTTTTTAAAGGAGTGACGATAGGCGGGGGTAAGTTTGAAAATCCATTCCTGAGATACTCGACTCCGATTGTTTGGGACAGCGATGTGACGCCCGAGGGTATCTACGAGAAGGCCACGCTGCAGTTTGTCAGCACCGAGGACACTAAGGTCAATCTGTACACGACGCTGGGCCAGTTTATCTTGAATGAAAATGCCGCTGTTGATACGGACGCCGAGATGTACGGCTACCAGGGCGCTTTGAATGTTTCCACCTACAGTTTTGGCGGAGGGGACATGCCGGTCGATATCACGGGGGCGATTTCTTATTACGATTATCCCGGATGGTATCAGACCGTGGTCAACAACACCGCGTCCACCTCTTATCTCAGGACCAATTCGCTTTCGGCGGACGATTTCAGGGTCGTCGATTTTTATCCTGAGGTCCAGTTTTATGTGAAGCACACGCCGGTCACGCTCTGGGTCGACTACGTCCAAAACGTGGCGAATGTAGGGACCACCGATACGGCGCAGTCCCTGGGGAATGACATTCACGATAAAAACGAAGCGTGGGGCATTGGGCTGAAGATAGGCAAGGCGAAGAAAAAAGGCGACTGGGAGACTTTCTACGGTTATTACGTGATCGGCGCGAACGCGGTGGTTGCCGCGTTCAACGATTCGGATTTTGGCGGACCGGGTTACGCGGGGTATACGAACCGCATCGGCCATAAGTTCGGTCTGGGCTATCAACTGACGGACAATATCCTGTTTAACTGGACGGGTTATCTCGTGCGGCCTCTCGATCCTTCGAGTATTGTGGCCAGCAGCACCAACGAAGACGTATTCAGGTCGCAGTTGGATATGGGCTATAAATTTTAAACAAAGCTCTTTTTATTTGATTATTCGGTAGCGGATCGTTAAGATGGGGGTCATGGAACGGAAAAAAATCATTTTGATCGTTGACGACGAGACGGATTTCGTCGAACTTCTCGAGCTGCGGCTTAGGCACGTCGGCTACGACGTGATCGGCGCGTTCAACGGCGAGGAAGGGCTCCGGAAAGCCACGGAGACCAGGCCCGACCTCATTATCCTCGATATCAACATGCCGAAGATGAACGGCCTCCAGTTTTATAAGGAGATCTGCACCGAGTACGGCCGCTCCAAATTTCCGGTACTCGTGCTCACCGCTCGCGGCGAGCTCAAAGAGCTTTTCAAGCAAATCGACGCCGACGGATTCATGTCCAAACCGTTCGAGACCGACCAGCTGCTTAAGGAAATAGAACGTGTGATCCGAGAATCGAGCCCCGTGGTTTTTATCCTCGACGCGAAGGACAACCCGCATTTGAAGATCGCGGCGGAGCTTATGCAGCACGAGCGTTATAAGCCATTTATCATCGAAAATTTGCAAACTCTGAAAGAGTGTGCCGGGATCATGGCGCCGGATTACGTGCTGATGGAATACATGCAGGACCAAGTGAGCGGGGAGGAGATGATCCAAAAAACCCGCGAGATTTTATCCGCCTCGCTTCAGAAAGCGGGCCTCCCGGACCGGCGGATTCCTCTGATCGTCTATTCCTACTCGGGGTTTGATTTCGGTGCCAAAAGTCTTGCGGCCGGCGCAGACCGGTTTATCGGCAAGCCGGAAGGGCCCAAGGCGTTTGTCTCGGCGCTCAAGGAATCCCAAATCAAGAAAAAAGTCTAAGTCTTTAACCTCTTCAGACGGGACGGCATGGAGCTTTTTGTCATTCTCGCAATCCTCTTTTTTTCGATCATCCTCCATGAAGTCTCGCACGGCGTAGTCGCCTATTGGAACGGGGACTCGACCGCAAAGGTCCAAGGCCGCTTGACGCTCAACCCCTTCCCGCATGTGGACCTCGCCGGCACGATTGTCCTCCCGTTTCTTTTGTTTACGCTTAAGGCGCCTTTTTTGTTCGGTTGGGCCAAACCGGTCCCGTTTGATCCTCGTTATTTCAGGCATTATCGCCTGGGGCTTTTCACGGTGGGGCTGGCAGGCCCGGCGATGAATGGGATGCTCGCATTTTTGTTCGCGTTGGGACTGGGACTTACGGACCCCGCGGCCGCTGCCTGGCCATTTTTGAGATACGGCGTCTCCATCAATCTGATGCTCGCGGTCTTTAACCTCATTCCCATCCCACCGCTGGACGGCTCGCGCATGATCGGATCATTCTTGCCTCTCTCATGGCGCAAAGGACTCTTTTCTTTGGACCGCTGGGGTTTTTTGATCCTCATGGCCCTGCTATCCCTCGGTCTTCTCCACAAGGTCTTGATTCCGGTTTATGAAAAGGCATTTCAAATCTTCATCAATTTTTCATAATTTTTTTATAAAGAACGATTAGACTGTCTCCTCAAGTAGAAAGAGGGAGACGAAAAATGAAGAAATGGACACTAGTGGTTTTGACGGCGGTGTGGCTTAGCGGCCTTGTGTCTACTCAGGTTTTTGCCGGGGATCCGCGCTCAATTCAGATCAAGGGCTCCGACACGATGGTAAATCTCGTGCAGGCCTGGGTAGAAGGGTTCATGCAAAAGAATCCCAACGCCTTTATTTCCGTGACGGGCGGCGGTTCGGGCACTGGTTTCGCAGCGCTGATTGGAGGCACCTGTGACATCGCGGCGGCTTCACGGAACATCACGCCGAAAGAAGTGGAGCTTGCTGCGAAAAAGGGCGTGCAGCCGAAGCAGTTTAGGGTCGCGCTGGACGGTTTGGCCGTCGTAGTCAACCGTTTGAACCCCGTGTCCCGTCTGACACTGGGCCAGCTTGCCGCGATTTTTAGCGGCAAAATCACGAATTGGAAAGAGGTTGGGGGCAACGATGCCAAAATCGTGGTGCTCTCGCGCGAGGTCAATTCGGGCACGCACGTTTATTTTAAGGAACACGTCCTGAGAAAACAGGACCCTAAATCCAAAGAAGAATTCTCGCCCGAGGCGCTTCTTTTGTCCTCAAGCCAGGCGATAGCCGATGAAATTCTTCAAAACCCAAACGCCATCGGTTACTTCGGCATGGGTTATATCAGAAAAGACCATCAAGCGCTTTCCATCGCCAAAGACGGGACTTCCTCGGCTATTTCGCCCACCGTAGACCATGTACTCGACGGCGAGTACCCTATTTCGAGACCGCTTTTTATGTTCGTCAACGGCGAACCGGGCGATGATGTAAAGCGCTTTCTTGACTTTGTTCTCTCGCCGGAAGGCCAGAATATCGTTTCGCAAATGGATTTCGTGCCCATAAAAAAATAAGGTCCTATTTATGCCGGCTTGGAGAAAGATACGGGAATTGATCGCCGAGGGCGCCGTAAAAGCCAGCGGAATCGCTTCTATTTTTATCGTCGCTCTCATTTTTTATTTTTTACTGAGAGAGGGCGCGCGGCTTTTCCATACCTATGGATTGACCGCTTTTTTACTCGGTAAAAACTGGTATCCGATTTCCGACCCGGCGGATTTTGGAATTTTGCCGCTGATTTGCGGGACCCTGCTTGTGACGCTGGGGGCTGCTGTGATTTCGATACCGCTTGGAATCGCCTCGGCGGTGTATATCGCCGAAGTGGCGCCGTCGCGGTATAAGGAATTTTTGAAGTCCGGTATTGAGCTTCTGGCCGCCATTCCCAGCGTGGTGCTGGGGTTTATTGGCATGGTCACGGTAGTGCCGTGGATCAAAACGGTGTTTGGGGTCCCGACGGGCCTGACGGCCTTGGCGGGCTCCATTATCCTCGCATTCATGGCGATGCCGACCATCGTCTCCATCGCAGAAGACGCGATCCACTCCGTTCCCAAAAATTATAA
>JAHFFL010000091.1 GCA_023247955.1 Candidatus Omnitrophota bacterium | reverse complement strand
CACCAAACCATCAGCCCCGTCGATCAGCGTGTTGATGACGTCGTTCACCTCGGCTCGGGTAGGCTTAGAATTCAACACCATCGACTCTAGGAGATTTGTCGCGACATACACCTTCTTGCCGGCCTCTTTTGCGACGCGGATGATCCGCTTTTGAAGCCACGGGATGCGCTCGATCGGTTCTTCGCGCGACAAATCGCCACGGTCAATGAGAATCGCGTCGGACTTAGCCGCGATGGACTCTAGATTTAAAAGTCCGTTGCGGCACTCGATTTTTGAAATGAGGAAAACACCCTTGGAGCAAGCCGACCTCATCAAATCGACATCTTCCGCGCAATTGGCGAAAGAAAGCGCGACATGGCGTATCCCCATGCGCCGGCCAACCTTCATGGCTTCGACATCTTTTTCGGTCAATGTCGCAAGCTTGATGTTTCGCTCGACGGTGACCGCTTTATTTTGCCCGATTCGTCCGCCGTTCAAAACACGCAGGGAAACCCCGCGCTCTGTCTTCGCGATCACCTGCGCCAAAACAGAATTAAAATCGATGCTGATCATGTCCCCCTCTTCAAGCCGGTCAACCACCTCTATCGGATAAAAATTAAATACGCCCTCGTTTCCGGGTACCGGTTTGCGAGAGACCTCGATCATCGCATGCTCTCCGACTTGAATCTCGCCTGACGACAGAGAGCCCGTCCTGATCTGCGCGCCTTCCGAATCGAGACAAATCGGAACCAGTGTGTGCTTCCGAATCATTTCGATGAGACCCGGCAAATCCTCAATCTTCGTGTGAGACAAATTGATGCGGAAGAGACTCACGCCGAGCTCCTCGAGACGGGAGATCGTGCGGGCATTCATCGAAGCGGGGCCAAGCGTGCAAAGAACCTCTTTAGCGCTCATACGCCGTCCTCCCCTTTCTTCACGAAAACCCCGGAGGCCCAGTGTGCTCTGACGACTGATAAAAAACCCACTTCTTTATTTAATCTTAATAAAAACGGCAAGCTGGCGACGGCAAACATCCCCCACTGAGCGACTGATTTAACGAACGACCGTTCCGCCCCTGGAAAAAGCGACTTCAACACCAGCAGCATCGCCAGCATCAAGATAAATCTTGCGATTTTGACAAAAAACCCCTGCCACGCCTCTCGAACCGTGCAAAGATATTTTGAAGCGAGAAAATACGTCGCCGCGTAACGGATAAAAACCACAAGCGTCGTAGCCGCGCTGACCCCCAGGATGCCGTAACCGTGCTTGATCGTCCAAAGGTTAGCCGTAAAAGCCAGGAAACAAGCTATGGAAATGACCGGCAAGAGTAAAATTTGTTTGCGGATCACGGCGATAAAATAACTGTGCGGCTGCGTCAGCGCGAGAAAATAGGAGCTCAGGATCAGTGTCCGCATCGGCTCGATGCTCTCGAGGTAATCCGGCAGTACCCAGCGCGCAAAATAGGGGATAAAAAACCAGCCGCCAGCGATAAGGAGCGGCATGATCTCGCCGAAGACGCCGCAGGATTTCTCCAAATACTCCTTCAGGTCGCCTACCTCTTTACTTTCTCCGAACTTCTCATGGAGATTGGGAATAAGCACGATACCGATGGCATTGGGAACCGTCACGAGATAGGTGTAGGTGAGTATCGCCACGCTGTAAATCCCGAGCTCCTTGAAACCCAAGAACTTGGCGATCATCAGCTTATCAATGGTCAAAAACACGGTCCCCATCAGCCCGACAACCATGAGCGGGAAGCCGTATTCAATAAGCGCCCAGGTTCTTTTCCAATTCATATTCCAACGGAAACCAAAGCGGTGGTGTGCAGAGATATAAACGATATTAAAAATAAAACTCAGGCACATCGCCCACAGAAAACCGTATATCTTATTTCTCATCGATAGAAACGCGACAAGCAAGGCGTTGACGATCGATGAAAGAATCATCTGTTTCGAAGCCAAAGAAAAAAACTTATAGCCCCGCAGGAACGCAATGTTTAAATTGCTGATCTTCTGCAGGATGACCAGAACGGCCGTGAAAAGCAAACCGAAGAAGACCTCCGGCCGCAAATCATCGGCCTTCCACAGCGCATAAACCATCACGGCGGCCGAAAGGGCAAAGGTGGTCAAAAGAGAAAAAGTAAAGATCACGTCCTTAATCTCCTTGGCCGTGCGTTCGTCACCTTGGCCGCGGTAATAAGGAATCTCCCGGGAAATCGCCTCCGATACCCCCAGGCCGGTGTACGCCGAATAAACTAGAATAACCTGCAAGAGAGACCAGATTCCCATTTGGGTGGGACCAAGAAAGCGCCGAGTCAGTATCGCGGCAAGCAGAGTGACGGCTTGCGTCAAGATCGAGGCGATGGAATAAACCCCGGCATCCATCAATAACTTATTTTTTCTAGACATGAAACAACACCCGCTGTTTTTCCGCCGGCTTTTCAACGGCTCCGGCGACTCCTCCCGAAAGAATCAAATCGACCACGCGCCCGGCGCTTTTGCCGTCGTTGTTTCCTAAATAATAGTCACTGCGAACGCGCGCGGACGCTGAAAGGCAGCGCTCGGGGCCGCCCTCGCAGAGATGCTTCAGCTCCGCGCGTAGCTCTTCTTTTGTTTTCACCAGACGGCAATAGCCGTTTTTTGAAAATTCGGACAACACCGCGCTGTCGATCTGCGGCGCCACAAAAATCGAGGGAATGCCGGCCAGCCCGGCCTCAATAAGCCCGGTAGACCAGTAAGATAAAATCATCGCATCGCTCTCAACGAGCAATTTAAAGAAATCTTCGGACGCTTCGGTGACGGTAATCGCGGGAGCCGCGCTCCGGACAAATCTTCGCCAAGAAGACACGGCCTCCGCACTGTGCGGTTTCACGACCATCTCGATCGGCAAATCCTTGGCCGCCTCAAGAATCATCCGAAAAGCGGGAATTTGATAATCTCCGAAACAGACGCTGTGCGAACCCAAATAACCGTGCTGGTCCGGCGAATAGAGCCATAGACCCGTCGCGGCGTACAAAAGCTTGATCTTATCCCCTCTTTGGCGGGCGGGCCGCCGTCGAAGCGACTTCTTCAATTCAAGCAGGCGGTCATACCGCGGGGCACCGGTAACCACGATGCGTCCGGGATCCCAACCACGGGAGGCGTACATTTCCTTCTCAAACATCGACTGGACCAAGGTCGTTGAATTAGAGAAACAACGCGATTCCGGCGGTACCGAAAAACTGACCGCCATATTGGCGTGAGAAACGCAGTAAAAAGCGACCCGCCTGGCTTTCATGAAAGCCGCCAGAAAGGCCCCTCGTAGGGCGTAATCCTCGTCAACCAACCAGGCCTTGACATCGCAGGAGGCGAGAATGTTTTCAAAAATCTCAGCTTCCGGCATAAGCCCCCAGAGATAGTCCTCGACGCCGTAGAAAACATGCTCCCTCACAAAATCTCCCAGATTCTCCCCCTCATAAACAAAGAGCCGCTCCCGAATGGCTTCCTCCAGAGAAACCCGAAGCGCCGTCACAAGCCCATCGGCAAACCCTTTTCTGTCCGCCCCCTTCTTTGCTCTGAAGCAAGAAGGGATGTAATAAGGGATGTTTTCTGCCCTCGCAAAAGCCCATTGCTCCCTGTGAAACTCAAAGTCATAAATAGCGACGTCGGCCTTCCGGCGCTTGAGCGCCTGCACGCAGGACCCGAGATGCTTGATCGAACCTTTGACGAAAACCCGGATACGCCCGTTTGGCTGAACAAACCCGCCATAAACGCCGTTCACCCAACCCTTCAGCCACGCCTTGACTTGTGCGCTCCAGCCGGCGCGTTCCAACGGAACAACATAACCTTCGTTTTCTTTTTCGTAAACGCTGATTTCCTCCACGGGAACGCCGCGCCGCCGCCCCAGCAGCTCCAAAAAGTGGTTTAAATGCACGTTTCCTGAAAAATAAGGGTATTTGCGACGGTTCTCCGTCTTAAAAATCAAAACGCCGGAAAGCCCGGGCTTTTCAAGAATTATTTGAGCAAAATGATAATTTTTGACGGCGGGAATCAGAATATAAGACAAAAAAAGGTTCAGGACCGCCGGTAGGTCAAGCTCGCGGAAATACTCTTTTTGCCGGGACCTCCGGCCCCACTCAAGCATGCTTTGACACCCCCAGGCGTTGATCGCGTCCCACTTATCCCGAAGCAGTTCTTCACCCAGCGAAATAAATGAAATGCCATTCTCACGCAGCCATGCGTGAAGCCGGATATTGTCGCAATAAACCTGGTATTCCTGCGCCTCCCAGCCGAGTTCGCGGAGTTTGTCGAATTGGGACTTATTGGAGATAACGACAGCTTTCATATACCCCTATGGTTTTTGTCGTTGGGCTCGAAGCGTGGCAAATAACTATGGGTTATGCTTCAGAGAAGAAAAATCTGAACGATCTGACGACCGAAACGCGGAATCCGCCGTCAAGTCCTCTTCACGGCGAAACACAGGCAATAGATAATTTTGATCCATCCGCAGTACCATAAGCTGCAAATCCACTAGACGCTGGTTTTCGGGAAAAGACGCGATGTATTGAATGGCGTCATCCCGCAAATAGTAGGCATAGACGACCCTTTCCGGTTTCAGCTCCGGACGGTCGGCCCCGGCGAGGTTGCTGACAAAAATGCTGGGAATGTCGTACTCAAGCTTTGTCTTCAGTGGAGAACGCTGCGTGGGGATTTCGGAACGCTTGCAAAAATACCGGTACTGGCATTCCGCAAGCGTGAGAATGTGTGTGGAGACGGCGTCGACAATCTTCAGCGTTTCGGCGGCATCGGGGTGTTTCTGAAAGAGATAATCTTTAAATCCACGCGTCACATACTCGGCCCATTCCCGGGCGTGCAGAAGCACATGAGCCCGGTAAGTATGCGTCAAATTCTTGCCTTTTCTGCCGCTTTTTAAATCCTTGTAATACGGCTCCTCAGAAAAATGGCGGATCAGGTCCTCACGTGAATCAAAAAGCTCCTCCTCCGTGTCGCGGATAAAATCCTGTACGACTCGATTGGGGAAATCTTCCGCTGACATCACGCGGCGCTGCTTCATGAGGTACAAAAAGAAATCAATGACATCATCTCCCAGATAATGGAGATAGCGCACGAGGGTCCGGTAAATCGCGTTGCTGTTGATGTTGTGCCAAAAAAAGAATACTTCCCGCATTTCCAGGTAGTCCGCGTAGCTCAAGTCCTTGTGTCCGGACGCTACTTCCTCAATCTCAAAGCATTTTTTTCCGGCGTATTCGCCGAACGAGGTGGGCAGCAGCCTGTATTTGACATTGTATTTGTACTTCTCCCTGGACTCATCGGTGTAGAGCGTCGTACCCGGCAAAAGCATCAGCGTGTACTGAAACATCAGAGAGGCGCCGATATCATTGACCAGTGAACGCAGCGTATTCAAATGGCTCTCGCGAGTTTCAAAAGGCAGGCCCAGAATCACCTCGGGTGTGCTCAGTTTGCCGTCTTCGTCGATTTCTCTCTGGCT
>JAHFFL010000090.1 GCA_023247955.1 Candidatus Omnitrophota bacterium | reverse complement strand
CCCCATCAACGCCATGATCTCGACGACATGCGAGGGTTTGACGCCATAGCGTTCTTTGACCGCGGCTTCGCCCAGAATAAGATTGTCCTTTTGAGGGTTCAACACTTTGACTTTCTTGCTCACCAGCTGCAACGCGTCTTTGTCCCCGGTCACGATCAGGACTTCATGCCCGTCTTTCTCCAGCTTCCTGGCGAGCGTCCCGATCAGGTCGTCGGCCTCGTATCCTTCTTTTTCAAAAATAGGAATCTTCAGCGCGCGCACCACTTCCTTGATCACCGGAATCTGGCGAATTAGATCGTCCGGCATCGGCTGGCGCTGTATTTTATAATCCTCGTAGCGCTTGTGGCGGAAGGTCGGACCCTTCAGGTCAAACGTGAGGGCCGCGCCGTCGGGACCGGTGTCTTTCAATAATTTCTCGAGCATCGTGATAAACCCGTACACGGCGTTCGTCGGCTCCCCGCGGGAATTGCGAAGTTCACGGATCGCGTAAAACGCCCGGTAGCAAAACGAATTTCCGTCGACGAGGATGAACTTCATAACTGGTGCTCTTCTATTGTGAGGAGATGATGAAATACAAAAGGACGATGATCAAAAACGAGCAAACAATGTAGAAATCATTGAAATACCAGAAATCCGCCCATTTTTCTTTGAGCGCGGCCTTGCGCATGGTTGACGGATGGGAAAAATAGGGCTCCGACGCGGGGAAAAGCTCCCGGTCTATCCTCCAACGGTTCTTGAGCTGTTCCACATCCTTCTTTTTAAGACGCAGAAAGACCCCGGCTATCGTGTGCGTCGGGACCTGGTGTTTTTGGACAAGCTGCCTCAGCTCTTCTTCACCGATCTCGAGAAGCTCGGACGCCTCGTGGAAATTGAGGTACTCGTCTTTCAGGTATTCTTCGTATTCTTCAGGCTGGATTTCCATAGTTTCGCTGTTTTTTGGACCGCCGGTACGCCATGGTTTTGTGCGCGAGCTGATGGTGTTGTAAAAAATCCGCGTAAGCCTCGAGAGCCAGGGAATCGCGCCGTCCCCGTTTGTACAGCGCCGTCCCCAGACCCGCGATCATAGCGGCGTTGTCCTGGCAAAGCGACGCGTCTGGAAAAACAACACGCACATGCTCGGCCTTCGCGGCCTTGGTCAACAGCGACCGCAGACGCGAATTGGCCGAAACACCGCCGCCGACAACCAGCGACCTCAAACCCTGCGAAGCGGCGGCGCTCAAGCTTTTTTGCACCAACACCTCGCAGACAGATTCCTGAAAGGCCGTCGCGACCTGGCGTTTCACGGAAGGCGTCAGCCCTCCGGTTTTTTTAAGTCTCTCGACCGTGGTATAAACCGCCGTTTTAAGCCCGCTGAAGCTAAAATCCAATGAGTCCTTCGAAAGAATGGGTCGGGTGAAATGAAACCGGTTTGTCTTTTGCCCGCGGCTGAGGCGATCAATCTCTGGACCCCCAGGATACCTCAATCCGAGAATTTTTGCAACTTTGTCAAACGCCTCTCCGGCGGCGTCGTCTATCGTGCTGCCCAGTATTTTAAAATCCGCGGGGCTGTCGACACGCACGAGCAGCGTGTGCCCGCCGGAAATCACAAGCCCCAAAAAGGGAAAACGCAGTTCCGTATCCTGCATCACGCCGGCGTACAAATGCGCGATCACATGGTCGACGCCGACCAGCGGCTTGTCCAGCGTCCACGAGAGTGTCTTGGCGGCGGCAAGACCCACCAAGAGAGACCCCATCAGCCCCGGCCCGCGCGTCACGGCGATCAAATCAACGTCTTTTAAACCGACCTTCGCTTTTTTCAAAGCGGCCTCGAGGCATGCGAGCCCCGTCTCCAGATGCACGCGGGATGCGATCTCCGGGACCACCCCCCCAAATCGCCGGTGTTCACGCAAGCTGGAAGTCACGGCATTCGAAAGGATCTCCCTGCCGTTGCGGACCACGGAAAAAGACGTCTCGTCGCAGGAGGTTTCAACACCCAGGGTGATCATCAGATCAGTTTCCTTCGCCGGCAGCCAATAAGTCTTTCACCCGTACAAACTTCACACCCTCTTTCTCAAACTGCGGCGCCATTTGCGCTATTGTTTCGAGTGTCAGCTTATGGTCGTGGCCGATCACGATCACCGCGCCTCGACGGAGGGCGATACGCTTGGCGAGTTCAAGCTCCTTCTGAATCGACGCTTTCTTGAGTTCATTGTCTATAAACACGTCTCGCTTGGCAAATTGGAGCCCCAGCTCCTTGGCAACCGCCGGGCCCACGGTATTGGCGCTCGTATTGCTGTCGATAAAAAAAAGCTGTTGACGCTTCAACACCGAAAGAAAGGCGCGCATCACGCGGGAGTCTGAGGTCGCGGCCGAACCCATGTGGTTATTGGCGCCTTCCGCGTACGGCACGCTCTCAAGCGCCTCTTCCGTGTAAGTCACGATGTCCTCATCAGACATGGTGGTCAGGATTGTGTGTGGTTCAAGACGCTCGCTTTTGCTTTTCGGCTGCATTGGCATGTGCAGCATCACGCCGAGATTGTCCGCGTGGGCTTCCTCGGCAATTCTCCGGCTGTTCGGCAAATGAGGCAAAATGGAAAGCGTGAGCGGCCGCCCGACGGCAGTGGCGTACTTCAAAACCGAATAGCTGTTGCCCCAGTCGTCTAAAATAATCGCCAGACGCGCCTTGGGTTTGGACGGGGCGGCGGGGGCCGCCGGCGATGGAGGTCCCGCAACCAAGGGCGGCGCCGTCTTGATCTTCTTTTTTGCCGGCAATGGGCCAAGCCCATAACCAGTCTCGGCCGGCGGCTTCGGCTGCACGCAGCCCCTCGCGACAAAAAACCCTATCCCCAACACAAACACAACGGAAAGAATAATCTTAAACCGGCGCATCTTCAACCACTAAGTTTTTTCCGGAGCATCTCCTGAACTTTTCCGGGGTTGGCCTTGCCTTGGCTTTTGCGCATGACCTGGCCGACCAGAAACATCACGGCCGTGTCCTTGCCGGATTTCACCTCATTCACCACTTTAGGATTTTCCCTGATCACCTGGGCCGCCCATTCGTCCAAAGCGCCGGCGTCCGAAACCTGCTCCAGTCCCTTTTCCCTTACGATCGCTTCGGGATCGCGGCCATGTTCGGCGACTTCGGGGAAAATTTTTTCTTTGGCGATTTGAAGACTGACCTTCCCTTGTGCGACAAGAGCAATCATCTTCGCCAGGTTGCCTGAACTCAATCGGGTCCTCCCAAGCTCGGTCGCGTGCGCGCCGGCATAGGCAAATCCGGATCCGATAATCCAATTGGCTACGTCCTTGTACTGCTCTCTGGTCACTTTTCCGGCGGTGTCTATAAACAGCGCGTACGCGCCGTTGTCCTGGGTCAAGAGCTCGGCATCATAAGCCGATAACTGATTTTCTCTCATGAGCCGCTCTTTTCTTTGCTTCGGCAACTCAGGGAGCGCGCGGCGCACTTTCTCGATTTCCTCCTCACTGACTGAAAACGGCACGAGGTCCGGCTCCGGAAAGTAACGGTAGTCATGGGCTTCTTCTTTTGAGCGCATCGGAAAAGTTTTCTCTTTTCCGTCGTCCCAGAGCCGCGTTTCCTGCACCAACGCTTCACCCTTTCCGAGCGCCTCAATCTGCCGCCTCACCTCGTACTCCAGCGCGGCCTTGACGGCCTTAAAAGAATTGAGGTTCTTGACCTCGACTTTTTTGCCCAAAGGATCGTCGGCGGCCTTTCGCACCGACACGTTCGCGTCGCAGCGCAGATGGCCCTTTTCCATGTCGCATTCGGACACGCCGACGGTTTTAAGAATCGCCTTGAGATGCGTCAAATAATCATAGGCCTCGTCGGGACTTTCGAGGTCCGGCTCGCTGACGATTTCAAGCAACGGCGTCCCTGCGCGGTTGAAGTCCACGAAGCTCGCCTCCGGCGACTGGTCGTGGATGAGTTTTCCCGCGTCCTCTTCCAGATGCGCGCGGTTTAGGCGTATCTTCCTGCCGGAGCCGGTCTCGATAAATCCGCCCCTACCCAGCGGCGAGTCGTACTGGGAGATTTGATAACCTTTGGGTAAATCAGGATAAAAATAATTTTTGCGGTCAAACTTGATCACTTGCGAGGGAGTGCCTCCCAGCGCCAGGACCGCGCGAAGGCCGAGCAGGAAAACTTCGCGGTTCAGCACCGGCAGGACGCCCGGAAGTCCCAGGCACACCGGACACACCTGGGTATTCGGCGAACTGCCAAACTTCACCTCGCATCCGCAGAATATCTTCGTGCGCGAACCCAGCTGCGCATGCACTTCAAGACCAATGGTAGTAATCAACTCTGGCCCCTCTCGAATCTTTCATTTGTTCGGCGAACTAGGATTGTGTATCTCATGGCGTAACATTTCCCAGCTTCTGATGAAAATTGGTCGCCTGCTCGAACGCGTGCGCGATTTGATACAACGGCCCTTCATCGAAAGGTTTTCCTAAAAATTGTAAACCCAACGGTAAGTTTCCGTCTTTGGACAAACTCGCCGGAACCGATATCGCCGGAATTCCCGCAAGATTCGCGGAAATCGTATAAATATCGGACAAGTACATCTCCAGCGGATTTTGGGTTTTTTCTCCGAGCCGGAACGCGGAACTGGGCGCCGTCGGCATGATCATGGCGTCCACTTTCTGAAATGCCTTGTCGAAATCCTCTTTGATCTTAGTCCGTACCTTCATTGCTTTTAAATAATAGGCGTCGTAATAACCGCTGGATAGACTGTAGGTTCCCAAAATGATTCTACGTTTGGCCTCGGCGCCAAAACCTTCTCCTCTCGAGTTTTCGTACATCTCCAAAAGTGTCTTGGCTGATTTGTCCCGAAAACCAAAACGCACACCGTCAAAACGCGCCAGATTCGAACTGGCCTCCGACGGAGCTACAATATAATAAACGTTCACCGCGTACTGGATGTGCGGCAAAGATATTTTGTCGTCAATCACTGCCCCTTGACGCTTCAACACCTCAACTGCCTTGCCCATCACCTCGTTCCCATCGGCGGTTAAGTTTCTAATCTCAATGGGGAGACCGATTTTTTTGCCTTTGATGTCTTTATCCAAAAAATTAAGGTAATCTGGCACAGACACATTCGCCGAGGTGGAATCTTTGGGGTCGTGCCCCGCGATCGTGCGGAGTAGTAACGCGCTATCACGCACGTCTTTGGTGATCGGGCCGATCTGGTCAAGACTCGATGCGAACGCGATAAGGCCGTAGCGCGAGACACGCCCATAAGTCGGCTTGATTCCCACCACGCCGCAAAAAGAAGCCGGCTGGCGTATCGATCCACCGGTATCACTGCCCAGCGCCGCGATCGCCGTATGATTGGCTACGCAGGCCGCGGAACCGCCGCTCGAGCCACCGGGCACGCGCGTCATATCCCTGGGATTTTTTGTCGGACCGTAGCAGGAAGTCTCACAGCTTGAGCCGAAAGCAAACTCGTCCATGTTGGTGCGGCCGTAGATCACGGCCCCCGCGTCTAAAAGTTTTTGGATCACCGTGGCATTGTAAGGCGAGAC
>JAHFFL010000001.1:3436-23480 GCA_023247955.1 Candidatus Omnitrophota bacterium | reverse complement strand
GCGACTCATCACGCATATCGATGATCCCGAGGGGAGGGATGTCCAGAGCTTTGATCCCCAAATGACAAACCGGATTATTTCCAAGGAGACTGCGCTTCAGGTGCGCTCCGTTTTGGAAGGGGCGGTGAGCCGCGGCACCGGTAAAAAGGCGGCGGTGCCGGGGTTCAAAGCCGCCGGTAAGACCGGGACCGCACAGAAGATCGTGGGCGGCACCTATTCGCACGATGAGTTTATCGGGTCGTTTGTGGGTTTTGTGCCTTATGATGAGCCGCGCGTGGTGATTGCCGTGAGCATCGATAATCCGAAACCGGTGTACTACGGCGGCGAGGTCGCTGCCCCCGCGTTTTCGCGGATCGCTTCCGGTATCTTGGCCTATTGGCAGGTTTCATAGGAGCCGCTGCAGGCGAAGATTCTCCCAAAACCGCTTGAGTCCAAAGTCGGCCTTCCCGGCCAATGATTTCCATTAGAGAGCTTTTTTCTAGGGCTTATCCCGGTTTCCCTGGGATTGTTTCGGTTCCGGATATTCCGATCGCCGGACTGGAATGCGATTCAAGAAAAGTACGGAAGGATTTTTTATTCGTGGTCGTGCGCGGTGTCCGTCAAGACGGCGGATCTTTTATTTCGGAGGCCTTGAGCCGCGGCGCGGCGGCGGTTGCCGGCGAAGCGGAAACGAAAGTCCCACAAGGGATTCCGTTCGTACGCCTGCCGGACAGCCGCTCATCTATCGCCCGGCTTGCGGCCGCCTTTTATGGAAACCCTTCACAGGCCATGAGAATGATAGGGATTACCGGCACGAACGGTAAAACTACTTCAAGTTATTTGCTCGAATATCTTCTATCGAAAGAAAATAAAAAAACCGGTGTGATCGGTACCGTGAATTATCGTTTCGGCCGCACGGTCATTCCGGCCGTCGAGACGACGCCGGGCCCTTTGCGGCTTCAGGAGATCCTGGCCGGGATGCGCGACGCCGGCTGTGAATTTGCGTTGATGGAAGTGTCCTCGCACGCGCTGGAGCAGAAAAGAATCGAGGCCGTTGAATTCGAGACAGCCCTTTTTACGAATCTCACGCAGGACCACCTGGATTACCACAAGACCATGCAGGCGTACTTCGAATGCAAGGTGAGCCTGTTTGAAGGTCTCGCGGCCGGCAGGACGGCCGTGGTGAACGGGGACGACGAGTGGGGAAAGACGCTTGTCAAACGGCTGCGCTGCCGGACACTGACTTTTGGGATTGATGTGCCGGCGGATTTCCGGGCGGAAAATATACATGGCCAATCCCACGGGACGGCATTTGAGCTCGTTTTTTCAGGGAAGAGGACCGCCGTGGAATTGCCGCTGATCGGCCGCCATAATGTTTACAACACCCTGGGCGCGTTGGCGATTCTTCAGGCGCTGGGATTTGACGGCGTTCGGCTCGCGGGGGGTTTGGGTGATTTTCCCGGAGTGCCGGGACGACTTGAACAAGTGAACTGCGGCCAGGGTTTTTTTGTCTTCATTGATTTTGCGCACACGCCGGATGGCATTCGAAACGTGTTGTCTACGCTCGCGGCCGTGAAAAAGAAAAAACTGATTGTCGTATTCGGCTGTGGCGGGGACCGCGACCGGGGAAAAAGGCCGCAAATGGCCGAAATCGCGGCGCGTTTTTGTGATCGGGTGGTTGTGACTTCCGACAACCCGCGCTCCGAGGATCCGCGGGTGATTGCCCGGGAAATTTGCGCGGGGTTTCCGTCTTCTTTTAAAGAGTTTGTCGTCGTGCTTGACCGAAAGAAAGCGATACGGCAGGCCTTCCTGTCGGCGCGATCGGGTGATATCGTGCTGCTGGCCGGCAAGGGACACGAATGCAGCCAGGTGGTGGGCGACGAGGCGCTTCCTTATAATGAAAGGGAAGAGGCCCAGCGGGTTTTAAATGGGCGTTAAGATTTCCGAAATTGTCCAGGCGACCGGCGCCCGGACCGTCGGCGCGCTGAATGAAGACCTTCCGATCCACAAAATTTCCACCGACACGCGGACCCTCGAGAAAAACGACGCCTTTTTCGCGCTTTCGGGACCTCGTTTCGACGGGCATGATTTCATCCAGGAATGCCTGGACAAAGGCGCTTCACACCTTATTGTCTCTGATCCCCAAAAAGTAAAGATCGCCGAGCTTAAAAATATCAATGTCCTCCTGGTGCCTGACACGCTCAAGGCCTACGGGGATTTGGCCGCGGTTGTCCGGAAGAAATTCAAGGTTCCGGCCGTGGCCGTGACCGGAAGTTCGGGAAAGACAACGGTCAAGGAGCTTTTGGCCCACACAGCATCCTCCCGTTTCCGCGTGCTGAAAAACAGGGGCACCGAAAACAACCTGGTGGGGGTGCCCAAGACCCTTTTGCAGCTTGACCCTTCCCACGAACTGCTGGTCCTGGAAATGGGCACCAACCGGCCCGGCGAGATTGACCGACTTTCGTCGATGATTTCCCCGCAGATGGGAATCATCACTCAGATTGGCCACGCGCATCTGGAGGGACTCGGCACTTTGGAGGGGGTGTGTCAAGAGAAGCTGCGGCTGATGCATCATCTGGAGCGCGGCGGCATTTTGATTCTGAACGGATCGAGTCCGGAACTCAAAGCCGTAAGCAGCGGCGTTCACCGCGTCTTGCGGGTTGGGATTGCCGCGGACGGAAACGATTTTACCGCCAACTGCATTCGCTGGAATGAAAACGGCGGGTCGTTTTATCTGAACGACAAGGAATTTTTTGAGACCCGGCTGATAGGAGCGCACAATATTCTCAACTGTCTCTTGGTGATCGCGGCTTGTGTCTCTTTGGGGATGGAGCTTTCGGAGATCAAAAATGGCATCGCTTCTTTCAAGCCAGTCCCCGGACGCATGAATCTCAAGACCGTCGATGGAATCCATTTTATCGACGACACCTACAACGCCAACCCCCTTTCATTTCGCGCGGCTCTTGAGGCGCTCAAAGACCTTCCGGTCAAAGGAAAAAAAGGAGTTGTATGCGGCGATATGTTAGAATTGGGAAAAGAATCAGAGCGGCTGCATCGCGAGATCGGGTTGTTGTTTGCGGGGCTGTCGTTTGATTTTTTGATCGCGACCGGAAGGTTTAGCCGTTGGCTGGCCGACGAGTCGACGAGGCGTGGATTTGACGCCCAAAAAATTTTTCTGGCCAAGGACAGCAGCGACGCCGGTGCTTTATGCCACCGGGTCGCTTCCGCGGGGGACTGGGTTCTGGTGAAAGGTTCCCGCGGGAACCAAATGGAAAAAGTATTCGAATGTTTTACCACCTCTTCTATCCCCTGAGGGATTATTTTTTCGGTTTCAACGTCTTCCGGTATATCACGTTTCGCGCGGCGATGGCGAGCATCACGGCGTTTGCGATCAGCGTCCTCATCGGCCCTTGGCTGATCCGTTTTTTGGCGGGACTCAATTGGAAACAGACGATCAAACGGGAGGGCTTTTCCCGGCTCTATGAGGCGCATGCCGGTAAAGAAAAGACACCCACGATGGGAGGCCTGCTGGTCTTGGGTGCGTTGGTCGGCTCGACGCTTCTCTGGGCGGACATCACGAACCGTTACATCGGACTGTGCCTTCTGGTTGTCTTGTGGCTGGGATTCCTGGGATTTATGGACGATTATTTGAAATTGTCCAAAAGGGATTCCAAGGGTCTGAGCGCCGCGGGCAAACTTATGGGACAGCTGGTCCTCGGCATCGGGATAGGGGCTTTTCTTTTTCTGGATGCGCCTTCCTGGCAAAAGGTCAGCATCCCGTTCCTCAAGAATTGTTTTTGGTCGATGGGGCCGTTTTACGTGGTGTTTGTCTCCGTGGTGATCGCGGGCGCCTCGAACGCCGTGAATCTCACCGACGGCCTGGACGGTCTCGCCGTAGGATGCACGCTGATGATCTCGTTGACCTATGGACTTTTCTCTTACCTGGCGGGCCACGCGATTTTCAGTGATTACTTAAAACTTCCTTTTATCCCTGGCGCAGGGGAGCTTGCGGTGTTTTGCGCCGCGCTTTTCGGCGCTGGCATGGGATTTCTATGGTTCAATTCCCATCCGGCGACGGTGTTCATGGGGGATGTGGGTTCTTTGAGTCTAGGCGGCGCGCTGGGAGCGGTTGCGATTTTCACCAAAAAAGAATTTCTACTTCTGATTGTCGGCGGGATCTTCGTGCTGGAGGCCGTCTCGGTGATCCTTCAGGTCGGCAGTTACCGGTTTAGGAAGCGGCGCATCTTTTTAATGGCGCCCATTCATCACCATTTCCAACTGCAGGGACTTGTGGAATCCAAAGTGGTGATACGGTTTTGGATTATTTCTATCCTGTTGGCCCTGTTTGGGCTCGCGACGTTGAAACTTCAGTGAGATGACTCTCAAAGGGAAAAAGGTAACCGTCATCGGCCTGGGAAAAAGCGGGCTCGCGTCCGCGAAGTTTTTGCTCGCGCAAGGGGCCGAGGTGTGGCTCACCGAACGTTCATGCGAAAAAAATATTCTTGAGAATGCCGGCCATCTTGAGAAGATGGGCGCGCGCGTCGAGATGGGCGGCCACACGGAGACATTCCTCAAGGGCAGTGAGCTCGTGGTCACCAGTCCCGGCGTCCCCAAAAGCAGTCTGCCACTCCAAACCGCCCGGAAGCGGGACATTCCGATTATCAGCGAAGTAGAACTGGCGGCCTCCGCCTGCCCCGGGACCATGGTGGCCGTGACCGGTTCCAACGGAAAGACGACCACTTGCCATTTGATTCACCGCATGATTCAAGATGCAGGACGTAAAAGCGTGCTTTGTGGCAACGTCGGCTTTTCTTTTTTGGACGCCCTTGCGCAAATCGATTCCCGTACGACCGTAGTGGTCGAACTGAGCTCGTTCCAGCTCGAAGATAGCCCCCATTTTCATTCACAGCTGGCCGTGGTGCTCAACCTCAGCCCCAATCATTTAGACAGGCATTTGACGATGGACCGTTATCGGGAGGCCAAGGAGAGGATTTTTTTGAATCAGACGCCGCGCGACACGTTGGTTTTGAATTACGACGACACGGTGGTGCGTGCGATGGCAAAGAAAGCGGCGTCCCGCGTCATTTTTTACAGCAAGGATTTGCTCAAGCAAGGGGTGTTCTGGAGAGCCGGTGAGATTATTTGGAAAGAAAACGGCCGCGAGCTGCGGCTCGCGACGACGCATCATTTTCGGCTAAGCGGAAGCCACAACCTTGAGAACGCGCTTGCGGCCTGCGCGGCCTGGACGGCCTTGGGAGGACGCCCGGAAACGATTCAGAACACATTAGACGGTTTTCGGACGCTCGAACACCGTCTTGAGCCGCTGGGTGAGATTCGGGGGGTGTGCTTTTTCAACGATTCAAAATCCACGACCATCGGAAGCACTAGGGCGGCCGTGCTTTCGCTGGCGACGCCGCTTGTTTTGATCGCCGGCGGACGCGATAAAGGAGTATCGTTCGCGGAAATCGAGGACCTCCTGGAGCAAAAGGCCAAAGCGGCGGTGCTTTACGGCGAGGCGCGGCAGAAGATCGCGGATTCATGGCGGGACTTCAGACGTTTTGAGCTTGAGCAGGATTTCGGGCGCGCGGTGCGGCGCGCGTTCGCGCTCGCGTCGCCGGGCGACTCCGTGCTGTTGTCCCCGATGTGCACGAGTTTCGATCAATTCACCTCGTTCGAGGAGAGGGGGGAGGTGTTTAAACGGATCTTCGAGGAATTGAAAACGGAGAGGATGTAGTTTCATGGAAGCCCTGAGAAAGGCCCGCGTGTTGCTCTTCGGGTCATGCGCGATTCTCTTGTCACTCGGCCTTGTGATGATTTACAGCGCCAGCGCAATTTATGCGCTAGATAATATGAAGGACACCACTTATTTTTTGAAGCGGCATCTGGTGTATTTGCTCATCGGCGCGGTCCTTGCGAAGTGGGCATCGGCCGTGGACACTCAGCGCTTGAGAAGGCATGCGCGTCCTATCCTTGGCGTGGGATTGGCACTGCTGGTGCTCGTGCTTGTGCCGCATGTGGGCCATGCGACCGGTGGCGCCAGGCGCTGGTTTCGCGTACTGGGTTTCAGCTTCCAACCCTCGGAATACCTGAAGATCGCGTTGATTTTTTATATGGCCGACTTTTTGGCGAGAAAGAAAGAGCAGCTCGTCGATTTAAAGAAGACGGTTTTCCCCGCGCTTTGCGTTTTGGGACTTTGCGCGGGACTGGTTTTCCGGCAGCCGGATCTCGGCACGGCGGCAACGGTCGTGTTCGTTGCGCTCATCATGTTTTTTGCAGCCGGTTTCCGCATTGCGCACCTGGTCACCATTTTTTTGTCTGGTATCCCGCTTCTTTTGGCCGCGATGCTCACCAAATCGTATCGCCGCAAGCGGCTGATCGCGTTTGTCAATCCCTGGAATGACCCGCGCGGCGTGGGTTTTCAGATTATCCAGTCGTTTCTTGCGCTGGGCTCCGGCGGGCTTTTCGGTGTCGGGCTCGGCCGCTCCCAGCAGAAACTTTTTTATCTCCCCCAATCCCACACGGACTTTATCTTTTCTATTATCGGGGAAGAGCTGGGTTTTGTCGGCGCGGCTTGCGTGATTCTTCTGTTTATCGTGTTTATCTTCGCGGGAATGGTGATTGTCTTCCGGTCCAAAGATTTTTTTTCTCAGCTGCTTGCGCTCGGGCTCGTGAGTCTAATCGGTTTGCAGACGGTCATCAATATCGGCGTCAGCATCGGGGCCTTGCCGACCAAGGGCTTGTCATTGCCTTTTATCAGTTACGGCGGTTCGGCGCTTTTGGCCAACCTGGTTACCGTGGGCCTGCTGCTGAATATTGCAAGGCGGAATTTGGCGGAAGATGGGACGGCCGCGGAGCCCTTGTGAGAGGGACGGGATTCCGATGAAAATTGTTTTGGCCTGCGGAGGCAGCGGCGGCCACATCTTCCCCGCAGTCAGCGCGGCCGAGGAGCTCAAGGAGCGCCATCCCAAGGCCGAGATCATTTACTTTTGCGGAAAAAAAAGAATCGAGGAGTCGATTTTTAAAACGCTAGGCCAGGAAAGAATCGTGCGGCTGGATAGAAAGCCGCTGACGGATTTTTTTCGGGCGTGGCGGGTTCTCGCGGCCGAGCAGCCGCAGTTGGTGGTCGGGTTCGGCGGGTATGCGTCGGTGCCGGCTCTGGCGGCGGCCAAATGTCTGGGTCTTAAGACATTGATTCATGAACAGAATGTGTTTCCCGGAAGGGCGAACCGGCTCCTTTGCCGTATCGCGGACGGTGTGGCGCTCAGCTTTGAGGAAAGCAGGGGGTATTTGCCGCGGTTCAAGAACGCGCGCGTGACGGGGAATCCGATACGGCGGATGGTGGAGAGCGCCCGGCGGAAAGAGGCGCTCGATTTTTTTTCTTTTTCCGGAGATAAAAAGACACTTTTGGTGCTCGGCGGAAGCCAGGGAGCCGAGTCGATAAACAGTCTGTTTTTGGGGGGCCTGCCGTTTCTCGGGAAGGATTTTAAAGAACGCATGCAAGCGCTGCATCTGTGTGGCAAGATGTCGCCGACGGAGTCCGAGGCCCGATGCCGCGAGGCGGGGTTTGTTTGCAGGGCCTACTCTTTTTTTGACCGCATGGACCTGGCTTACAGTGCTGCGGATTTTTCCCTGGGCCGCGCGGGGGCCACATTCTTGGCCGAGATCAGCGCCCGCCAAATCCCGGCGATTTTGGTTCCTTACCCCCACGGTGATGGGCATCAACGTTTGAACGCCCGGGTTTTCAGCCAAACCCATGAGGCGCTGGTCGCCGAGCAAAGCGGGCTGACGCCGGAGAAGTTGGCGGCCCTGCTTCAATCTTTTTTAAGCAAGAACCGGCCGGCGGATTCTCGGGAAGTGTCGGCTGAAACGGTGGACAATCAAACCAGTGGCGCCAGGCGGGCGCTGGCTTGTTTTATCGAAGAGACCCTAGCGGGCAAAACGCATGAGTGTTAAAACCATACACTTTATCGGCATCGGCGGAATCGGCATGAGCGGCATCGCCCGCATGTATTTGGCGTCGGGCTTTTCGGTACAGGGCAGTGATTTGAAGAAGACCGAGATTCTTGAGCCGCTGGAGAGCGCGGGCGCGCGGATTTTTGTGGGGCATGGACCCGCCAATCTTGATGGCGCGGACCTTGTGGTTTATTCTTCGTCGATTAAGGAAGACCATGTCGAGAGGGCCGAGGCGCGCCGCCGAGGTTTGAAGATCGTTCACCGGGCCGAGGCGCTTGCCGAAATCTGCAAAGACAAGTTCACGATCGCCGTGACCGGCACTCACGGCAAGACCACCACGACCGCGCTGGTCGGCATGGTGTTGAGGGAAGCGGGCCGAGATCCGTCGATTGTCGTCGGCGGGATCGTCGCCTCTTTCGGCGGAAACGCCGTGTGCGGCCGCGGCCGTGAAATCGTGATCGAGGCCGACGAGAGCGACTCCTCATTTTTGAATTTTTCTCCTTCAATCGAGATCATCACAAACATTGAAAAAGAGCACATGGACCATTTTCAAACGTTGGATAAGGTCGAAGACGCTTACCGCGCCTTTATCCGGCGTCTGGTCCCGGGAGGGGAATGGTTCGGATGCGCCGACGACGCGACGGTTCTGCGTTTCTCGCGCGAGGCGTCGGAGAAAAATACGCTGTACGGTCTTGGCGACTCCGCGCCGATTCGCGCCGCCGATATCATCGAATGCCCCGGCGGCACGCGCGGGGTCTCGTTTAGCGTGTGGAGCGACGGACGTTGTCTCGGGCCCGTGCGCATGAAAATCATCGGCCGGCACAATGTCCTCAACGCGCTGGCCGCCGCCGCCGTCGGGCTGCGGCTCGGCATTCGGTTTGAGACGATCGCCGAGGCCCTTGGGAAATACGAGGGGACCGGAAGGCGTTTTGACATCGCTTATGAGGACAGCCGTTTTCTTGTCGTTGATGATTACGCGCATCACCCGACCGAGATCAAAAATACGCTTTTTGCCGCGCGGGCGCTCAAGCGTAAAAGAATCGTCGCGCTGTTCCAACCCCACCGGTATACGCGCACCGAAGTGTTGCTCCAGGATTTCGCCGGCAGTTTCGGCGATGCCGATAAGCTGATCGTCACGGACATTTATGCCGCCAGCGAAATGCCGAGGCCCGGAGTCAGCGGGGATGCCCTTTGCCGCGTCGTGAGGGAGGCGGGACATCCGAGCGCGGTTTTTGTCGAGAGGGACAAAGTGGTCGATACCTTGCGCGCCGAGATGCGGCCGGGGGATCTTGTGATCGCGATGGGCGCTGGCGATATATACCGCGTTGCCATGGAAATCTCCGACGGGTTGAGGGCGCGCGAGGCCGGCGGGATTTTTAGTCGCGTGCGCGGCAAAGTCAAGCGTGACGAACTGCTGTCGAAGCATACCTCGCTTAAAGTGGGAGGGCCGGTGGATTATTGGATGGAGCCGGAGGATAGCGAGGATTTAAAAGAGGCATTACGCGCGTGCTGCCGGCGACAGATCCCGGTGTTTGCATTCGGCTTGGGAAGCAATCTCTTGCCGCCCGACGAGGGGCTGCGCGCGGCCGCTATTCATTTGAGCGCCCCGTTTTTTAAGCGTCTTGAAATGAGAGACGGGAAGATTGTCGCGGGCGCCGGCGTGCCGAATTCCGTTTTGATGCCGTTCGCGCTTGAGCACGGGTTCGGCGGTTTTGAATTTTTGCTGGGTATTCCGGGCAATGTTGGAGGCGCTGTCGCGATGAATGCCGGGAGCCACGGTGAGTCCGTGGATTCTATTGTGGACTCCGTGCGCGTCATCGGCCTTGACGGTGAGGAACGTTTGCTGAAACGCCGCGAAATCCCTTTTCGTTACCGCGGATCGGGTTTGCGGGACTCGTTTATCGTAGAGGCGAGTTTTCTTTTGCCTCGCGCGGACAGGACTGTCACGGAGCGAAAGATGGGTGAATACCACAATTACCGCGCCAGGACCCAGGACCTTTGGCATCCAAGCGCCGGTTGCATGTTTAAGAATCCTGAGCCGCCCGGTCTCGCCAGCGGCCGCTTGATTGAGCTTGCCGGCTTTAAAGGGAAAAGAATGGGGAATGCTCAAGTGTCGGAGAAGCATGCGAATTTCATCGTCAACCTGGGGGGCGCTGCCTCCGGTGACGTGAAGCGCTTGATCGAGGAGGTGCGGGCGGGAGTGGCCGAAAAATTTGGGGTGAAGCTTGAGACCGAGGTTGAAATTTTATGAAACCCGGATGGCGGAACGAAAATATCGCGGTGCTTGCCGGCGGACTTTCTTGTGAAAGGGAGATCTCGCTGATTTCGGGAAAGGCCGTGTTCGATGCCTTGACCTCGAGGGGTTTTAAGGTGCGCCTGGTAGACGCGATCGGCGATTTCTTGAACGAATTAAAAAAGGAGAACGTTTCTTTCGCGTTTCTCGCGCTGCACGGGACTTTCGGTGAAGACGGCACCGTCCAAACCCTGCTGGATGCGGTGGGAATCCGCTACACCGGTTCGCCGGCTGCGGCCAGCCACATCGCTTTTGACAAATCCAAGGCGCAGCCGCTTTTCCGGGACGCGGGGCTGACTGTCCCTTCTTTTGTGATTTTGAAGAAGGCCGAAGAAGCCCGCGGCCACGACGGCATTTCCTTTCCTCTGGTTGTGAAACCCGCGTCGGCAGGGTCGAGCGTCGGGATCAGCATTGTCTCGGAGCAGCGCGGTTTTGAGGCGGCCTGTGCGGAGGCGTTTCGCTATTCGGACACGGTGCTGGTGGAACAGCACATCCGGGGCCGCGAGCTCACGGTCGGCATCCTGGGAGGGGAACCGCTTCCGGTGGTAGAGGTGATTGCCAAGAGAGATTTTTACGATTACGAAGCCAAATACAAGGATTCCAAAACACGTTATGAAGTCCCGGCAACGCTTGAAGCGGATTCGGCTCGGGCAGTCACGGCCGCGGCGCTTAAGGCCTATGGGCTTCTCGGTTGTGAGGTTATGGGCCGCGCGGACATCATTTGGGGGGCGGACCAGAGGCCTTATGTCTTGGAAGTCAATACGATTCCGGGCCTTACAGGCAAGAGTTTATTGCCCAAAGCCGCCAAGGCTCAAGGCATCGATTTTCCCGATCTTTGTGTTAGAATCTTAGACCTGTCTTGGCAGAGCTCGCTTGAACGGGAGCGTCCTTTTGCCGTGGAGGGGCGGACATGAAACCTTTAAAGAGTCGGCTGAGAAAAAAGATCGGCGCCAATAATCTTTATTTGAAGGCCGGCGGCGGCTTGAAAAGATTCACAATCACCTCGCTTCCTTATATTCTTTCGCTTACGGCGGTGGGGGTGCTTCTGGGGGGCGTGGTCGCTTATGCGTTGAATTCACCGACTTTTCGGTTGACCGAGGTCAAAATTTTGAATAGCGGGCTGTTATCGCAGGAACAAGCGTTTCGTTTTTGCGAGCTCCGGAGGGACGAGAACCTGGTCACGCTGGATCTTGTGAATGTCCAGCAGGTGATTAAAAGAAAGCACCCCGAGTTTAAAGAAGTGCTGGTGCGGCGCGTGTTGCCCAACCGTATCGAGGTGACGCTAAAGCGGCGCACGCCGGTGGCGCAGGTGGCATTTTCCAGATACCTGCAGGTGGATAAGGACCTTATCCTTCTCCCCGGATCAAGCCCCGTGCCGTTCAGAAATCTGACCATTATTCAGGGGGCCCCGGCGCCTCCCGGAGGCCTGAGCGTGGGATCCGCGCTCAGGGACTCCAATACCGTGAAGGCAATGAAAATGGCGGAGATCGTCAAACGATCGAACATTTTAAAAAAACACACGCTGACGAAAGTAGATATTTCGGACCGCAAAAACATCGTCTTGGTCGTGGACGGGCTCATCGAGATTCGCATGGGCGACGGCCATTTTATCGACCGGCTCAAAATTTTGGACCAAACCCTGAAGACCATAGAACTGGACCCATCCGCCATTCATTACATCGACCTCCGGTTTGACGACGTCATCGTTGGTTCGAAGTGAACTTTATTAAGAAACTGATTTCCCGTCGCGTATTGTCGGTGCTGGATTTTGGCGCCCAGACGGTGACCGTGCTGTGCGTGGAAAAAAGAGACGACGGCAGCGTGCGCGTGCTCGGAGGGGGTGAGGCGCCGTCAAGAGGCGTCGGGCCGGAAGGCATCGTGCTTTTGGGGGATGCGGTCGAATCGGTGGTCGATGCCGTAGCCAAGGCCCAGCGTTCTGCGGGGGTCAGGATAGACACGCTTTATTTTAATTTGGAGGACATCCTCCTGCAGGGTTCCGCCTCCTGTGGTTCTGCCTGTCTTGTCGGTGAGGGCGAAATTAATTCGCGTGCGGTGAACGAAGCCAGACAGATGGCAGAACGCAGGGTAGCCAATTTTTATGAACGCATCGTTTATGCGGTAGACACGGGGTATTTGATAGACCAGAAGGATCCCGTCGAAAATCCCGTGGGGGTGTTTGGGCAGCAGTTGGATGTCTCCGTTTATTTTTTGCTGGCCCGTGCGGAACTTTGCGACGCATGGAAAAAAATCATGGAGCGCGCCGGCCTCGCGAAATCGGTACCGGTGGTCTCCGCATGGTCCACGGCTTACGGTGTATTGCCCAAAGGTGACCGGAGGCGAAGAAGGGTAATCGTCGATTTCGGGGACGACCTCACAACAACACTCGTTTTTAAAAATGGCGGCATTCAGGGACTCCGGATCAGGGCCACTGCCGCCGACCGTAGCGAGGCCGGAAAGAATTTGGCCGCCGACGTGAAAGAGCTAATGGCTTCTCCGGAAGCGACGGAACAAATCCTTGTTGCCGGAGACCGGGCCTCGGACGAAGAGGCACTAAAGCGGATCAAAGAAAATTTTTCAGCGCCGGTGTTTGTCGCGGCTGCGGTGGGAATCCCGAAATTTGACCAGCCGCGCCTGGCGTCGCTGGTGGGCTTGGTAGGCGTCGCTGAAGAGTTGGAGAAAAAAGCGCCTTTGCTCAGGCGGGAAAAAGGGCTTCTCGGCGACGTGAAGGAAAAAGCCATGGAGTTTGTCCAAGAGTATTTTTAAGGGAGAACTGCGGGATGAAGTTTAGCGGGATTCACGAAGTTTTATCCGATATTAAAAAAGGACGGCTCGTCATCGTCATTGACGACGCGGACCGGGAAAACGAAGGCGACCTGATCGTCGCCGCCCAACATGCGTCGCCGCGCAGCGTCAATTTCATGGCCAAACACGGGCGCGGGATCATCTGCGTGCCGATGGAATCCCGCCGGCTGGAGGAACTGGGCATTGACCTGATGGTCTCCAAAAATGCGGACGAGTTTAAGACCGCCTGGACGGTGTCCATCGACGCCAGGCACGGGATCACGACGGGGATCTCCGCTTACGACCGCGCAAAAACGATACAGGTCTTGATTGACCCAAAAACCAAAAAGGATGATCTGGCCAGACCCGGCCATATCTTTCCGCTGCGTGCGAAGGAAGGCGGAGTCCTGGTCCGCGCCGGGCATACCGAGGCCTGCGTGGATCTGATGAAACTCGCGGGCTTGACCCCTGCCGGCGCGATCTGCGAGATCATGAACGACGACGGAAGCATGGCGCGCACACCGCAGCTCATCGCGTTCGCGAAAAAACACCATCTTAAGATTTGTACGATCCGCGACCTTATCGAATACCGCCGGAAGAAAGAAAAACTCGTTTTTAAAGCAGTGGAGACGCGGCTCGTCAATGACTTCGGCGAATTCAAGCTCGTTGCCTATGAGTCTGTGGTGGACAAAGACTACCACCTCGCGCTGATCCTGGGAGATCTGGACCCGAAAAAAGAAATCCTGGTGCGCGTGCATTCGGAATGTTTTACGGGGGACATCCTGGGTTCCCAGCGCTGCGACTGCGGGGAACAGCTGCGCTGCGCGATGCGGATGATCGCGAAAGAAAAAACCGGCGTGCTGCTTTATATGCGCCAGGAGGGTCGCGGCATCGGACTTTTGAATAAATTGAAGGCCTACCAGTTGCAGGACAAAGGCCTCGACACGGTCCAGGCCAACGAGAAACTCGGGTTTGCGGCTGATCTCCGGTATTACGGTGTGGGCGCCCAGATCCTCGCGGATCTCGGCATCAAAAAGATTCGGCTTCTCACGAACAATCCGAAGAAGATCGTCGGCCTCGAAGGATACGGCTTGAAAGTCGTGGAGCGGGTGCCGATTCAGATCCTGCCGGGCGCTCATAACCAACGTTATTTGGAAACTAAAAAGGAAAAACTGGGACATCTTCTGGATGCTTCGATCGATGCGAAACATAAAGAACGCCACTAAAAAAGGCATCCGCCATCTCAAGGGTGAATATCTCGCCCGAGGAAAAAAATTCTGCGTGATCGTCTCGCAATTCAACGAGCTGCTGACCCACCGGCTGCTGGACGGCGCGCTGGATACGCTGGTGAGGCACGGCGCCCGCGAACGGGATATCCAGGTGGTCCACGTCCCCGGCGCTTTCGAGATCCCGCTGACACTTAAAAAACTGGCGCTGAAAAAAAAATTTCACGCGATACTGACAATCGCCGTCGTGATTCGCGGCGAGACCAGGCATTTTGACCAGGTGGTCTCCGAGAGCGCGCGCGGTGTGCGGGAGGTTTCTCAACATAGCGACGTGCCAGTGATCTTCGGCATGATCCCGGCGATCTCCGTGTCCCAGGCGATACGGCGTGCGGGGATCAAGCAGACGAACAAAGGCCGTGAGTGGGCGCTCGCGGCGATTGAGATGGCCAGTCTCATGGGAAAGCTTCGGGGCGGCGCCCGGTGAGGAAGCGCACGAGAAGCCGGGAGTTCGCTCTGCAGCTTCTTTACCAGATCGATTTGTCGGGTGGGTCCGCCGAAGAGATCTACGAGGATTTTTGGAAAAAAAGGGCGGATTCGACTTTTTCAAAAGAAGAAAAAAAAGCGGTGGAGCAGTCCAAGAAAAACGGGGATATCCGCCAATACGCGGACCGGCTTGTGCGCGGGACCGTTGAGCATCTCGCGGCGATAGACAAGAGGATTGAAAAGTTCACCGAAAACTGGGAAATGAAACGCATGGCTTACGTGGACCGCAATATCCTACGGCTCGCGACTTTTGAGATTCTTTATCTCGAAGATATCCCCGTCAAAGTCGCGATCAATGAAGCCGTGGAGCTTGCCAAGCGCTATGGCGAGATCGATTCCTCCAAGTTTGTGAACGGCATTCTCGACCGTATCGCGAAAATGGAATGCAAAAAGTAACACCTGCCGATATTTTCTGGATGCGTCGTGCGCTGTGTCTGGCCAAGTGCGGAGCAGGCAGGGTCCATCCCAATCCGCTGGTCGGGGCCGTGCTTGTGAAGGCGGGCAAGGTGATCGCGGAAGGTGCCCACCTGGAGTTTGGCGGTCCCCATGCTGAAGTCCACGCGATTTTGAAGGCCGGCCGCGCAGCGGCCGGCAGCACGCTCTACGTGAACCTTGAGCCGTGCGCCCACACCGGCAAGACCCTGCCGTGCACAGACCTTATTTTAAAGAGCAAGATAAAAAAAGTCGTCGCCGGGATACGTGACCCGAACCCGCTGGTTTCGGGGAAGGGTTTCCGTCGCCTGAGGGCCGGCGGCGTGGCCGTGATCCACGGCGTGTTGCGCGGGGAATGTCTGGAGCTCAACAGGGATTTTTTTCACTGGATACGCCACCGGACGCCGTATGTGATTTTAAAATCGGCGCAAAGTCTGGACGGAAAAATTGCGACGCAAACCGGCGAGTCTCGCTGGATCACGGGACCCGCCGCCAGGGTTTTCGCGCACCGGCTCCGGGCCTCGGCAGACGCGATACTCGTGGGAGTAAACACGCTGTTAAAAGATGACCCGCTTTTAAGCGTACGCCTGGGAAAAGGGGGGCGTTTCCCCGCGAGGCCTCCGGTAAAGATAGTGCTGGATAGCCGTTTACGCACGCCGCTTGGGTCCAGGATATTCAGGGACACGCCGCCTTCGGCGGTGTGGCTTGTCGCTTCTCAAAGAGTTTCCCGCAAAATGATCGCCCGTTATAAAGGCCGCGCCGAAATTTTGCTAGTCAAGGAGAAAGGCGCCGGCCGCGTGGATTTTGAGGAAGCGCTGAAGACGCTGGGAGAGCGCGGGATAGTGCGCCTTCTCATTGAAGGTGGAGGAGAAGTCGCCTCCAGCGCGCTTTTTTCGGGTGCTGTCCATGAGCTGTTCTTTTTGGTCGCACCCAAAATCATAGGCGGCAAAGCGTCCATAGCATCGGTGGGCGGCCAGGGCGCTCGCTTCTTAAACGAGGCAATTTCGCTAAGCCACTGGAAGATCAAGAAGCTCGGCGCAGACTTCTTGGTGCATGGGATAGTAGGGAGCTAGAAGGACGGCCATGTTTACGGGAATCATAGAGGCCTTGGGACGAGTGAAGGGTTGGCGTAAGGACGGCAGAGGCGACCCTCCTTTGCTTGAGATCGCTTCGCCGCGTATTACCCGGCAATTAAAAGCGGGGGCGAGTCTCGCGGTCAACGGCGTGTGTCTCACCGTGGTCAAGAAGAAGGGAACTAGCGTTTTTTTTAACGTGAGCGAAGAAACCTGCAAAAGAAGCACGTTCGGACAGCTTATGCCGGGCCAGTCCGTTCATTTGGAACGTCCGCTCAAGGCCGGCGGTAGGATAGAGGGCCACTTTGTGTTGGGTCACGCGGACGGCGTCGGCCGTATTTGCAAAACAGTGGTGAAGGGAAAAGAGAAAAGTTTTCAAATCGCTTTTCCGCCCTCCCTCGGCCCTTGGTTTGTGGAGAAGGGGTCGGTAGCGGTGGACGGGGTGAGCTTGACGGTGGGCAAGGTGAGCAAAAACGCTTTTTGGGTGCATTTGACGCCCTATACGATTCGCTACACGCGTTTCAAGGACTACAAGGCAGGCAGGAAGGTCAATCTGGAAGGGGATTTGCTAGCCAAGCTTGCCAGGAAGTGGGGCCTCGTCCTCAAGCCGTGAGCGAATGGGTTGACAAGCCGGACATCGGCGGATAAGCTATAATCGGTTTGGAATCCATGAGAAAAAAACTCTCTCTTTTAGTGATTGCCCTGGTGCTTTGCGCGAGCGAGCCCTGTGATGCCTTTTGGTTATGGAGTCCCGATATAGGCAAGTGGATCAATCCCAAAAATTCCGCCAAAGATACTCCCGAGGAACAACTTACCTGGGCCACGGAGTTTTATAATCAGAAGAACTGGGACAGGGCCATCGGCGAATTTGAGAAACTAGCCGCCGTATTTCCCAACTCACGTCTCGCGGCCGAGGGGGTTTATTACATCGGGCTTTGCTGGGAACAAAAAGGCGACATTGCGAAAGCCGCGGACGCCTTTCAGAAGCTTGTGGACCGTTATCCTTACAGCGACCGTATCAAAGACGCGGTGAAACACGAATTTGATATCGCCGGCCGTTTCGCTTCAGGCGAGAAGCTAAAGATGCTGGGAATTCCCGCTTTGCCTGCTCAAGAAAAGGCCATCGAGCTTTACAAGCACATTGTGAAAAACGCGCCGTTCGGCACCTACGGGGACCAGGCGCAGTTTAAGCTGGGCGAAGTTTACAAGTCTCAAGGGGAATACCAGGAGGCCCAAAAGGCGTTTCAGGCCGTTGTTGATGACTATCCCAGCTCGGACCTTGTCGGAAAGGCCAAGTATCAAATCGCCTACTGTTCGATGGAGGCGTCGAAACAGGCGCAGTACGACGAGCGCTCCGCCGAGCGCGCGATCGAGGAATTTGAAGGTTTTAAAAACGAGTTTCCCGCGGACCAACAAGCGCTGGATGCCGATGAATCGATCAAGGCACTGCGCAACAAAAAGGCAATGACGAGCTTTGATATTGCGGCGTTCTATGAGAAACAAAAGAAATGGGAAAGCGCCAAAGTGTATTATGAAGAGGTAATCAAGAAATACCCTGAGACGCAGTTTGCTCAGGAAGCCAGAAAGCGGGTCAACCGCATTGTCCGGGAACGGAGCGGCGAACAAACGGCAAGACCCCACGCCAAAAAGTTTTTGTTATGGTAAAGAAAATCAACCGGGCATCTTTTTTTGTTTTATCGCTCGCGGCGGCGACGCTTTTTTCTGCCGGCTGCGGATACACGACCAAATCTTCTCTACCGGAAGATATCAAATCCGTTCACGTGATGCCGATTAAGAACACGATTGACTTTTCAAAGGAAATCAGCGACCAGGACCACTTCCGCGTTTACCGGCCGGGGCTCGAGGTGGAGCTGACAAACGCTGTCATCAATCGGTTTATCTTCGACGGCAACCTGAAAGTTGCCTCCCGCGAGAAGGCCGATGCCGTGCTGGAAGCCACGCTCGTGGATTATCGCCGTGATCCCCTGCGTTACAGCGAGAATGAAGATATTCAGGAGTACCGGCTCAGCGTGATTCTCAGCGTTGAATTCCGCCGCAGCTCGGACAATCACGTGATCTGGAAAGAGTCGGTGGTTGGTGATTCGACTTTTTTCCTCTCCGGCTCGCGGGCCGTGAGTGAAGACGAAGCGGCCGCAAAGGTCGTCGAAGATGCCTCCCGCCGTGTGGTCGAAAAGACAATCGAGCTCTGGTAAGAAGTAGCGTGACGCCTACGAAGTACCTGCTTTTAGGAAAAGAGCGTTTTTTGAAACGCGAGTTTATCCAGGAGCTGAAGCAGGGCCATTTTTCGGAGGAATTCACGGCAAAGAAGGACAGTTTTGGCGCGTTTTGGGATTTTTGCCGGACGGTGCCTTTGTTTTCGGAAAAACGGCTCGCGGTGTTGTGGGATTCGGAGAAACTGGAGGCCTCGGAGAAGGAAAAATTGCTCGAGAAGCTCGATGGTTTTTTTTCGTCGAGCATCGTCGTTTTTGAGTCCGAGGAATCCCACGTCAGAAAAGATTCTTTCCTGAAGCAGCTGTCCGAGAAGACGAAGACCCAGGTTTTTAATCCCGTTTACGAGAGAGAGATCGGGGCATGGCTTGAAGGCCGGGCGAAAAAGAAAGGTAAGACGCTCGACCGCCAGGCAGCCGTGGTACTGACGGAGCGGATCGGCAGGGATCTGGCTTCTTTGGACATGGCGGTCGAAGGGCTTGCGGTGTATGTGGGTTCGGTGGAACGGATTTCTGCGGTTGACGCTCAAAATCTCCTGGGCAAGCCGGTGCAGGAAGATATTTTTTCACTGCTTGAGCATTTGGTGAATAAAGACCTGGCCGCGGCGCTTAAGCTCGTCAACGGTTTATGGAACGAAGGCGCGCGCGCGCAAGAAGTGCTGGGGGTGTTGATCGGCCAGTGGGACCGCTTAAGAAAGGTCTCGGTTTATGCGGGCCAGAGGCGGCCCGGCGAATTTATTGCTTCCGCGCTTAAGATACACCCTTATTTTTTAAATCAATGGCTGCGCCAGGCGGAGCGGGTTTCTTCGAGGGAATACGTCAGGGTATTCGGGGAGCTTTTGGACTGCGATCAGGCCGTCAAGACCGGGCAGATCAACGACCGGTTTGCGGTGGAGCAGCTTCTCGTGAAGCTTTGCGGGAACGTCAGGAACTGATTTTTAAAGAGTTGATCTTCAGCTGAACGCGGGATTTTCTGCGCGAGACGGTATTTTTGTGAAAAATGCCTTTTTTGACGGCCTTGTCCAGCTTGGAAAAGAGTTCTCCTGAAGCGCGGGAGGCCTCGTCCTTCTTTTTGGCCACGATCAGCGACGCCACTTGACGCGCGACGGTGCGGAGCTCGGAGATCGTGCGCCGGTTTACTTCCCGGCGCCGTTTATCGGCACGTATCTTCTTGATCGATGAGCGGCGGTGCGCCATAAGTTCCTCTTGTGTGGTGGAAGCACAAAACAAACGAACCCGCATTCTACAAGATAGGGGTTTTGATGTCAACACATCGTCGGCTGGCTAAATCGGCGGGGATTATAGGCGCTTTGACGGGCGTCAGCCGTGTGCTCGGCTTTGTCCGGGACATGGTGATCGCGGCCGCGTTTGGGACCGGAGTCGGGGCCGAGGCGTTTGTCGTGAGCTTCAAGCTGCCGAATCTGCTGAGGGATTTGGTCGGCGAAAGGGCGACAAACTCGGCGTTTGTGCCGGTGCTCACCGAGTGTCGCGAGAAAAAGCAGGAGGAGTTTTGGCCGCTGGTCTCGACGCTTTTTT
>JAHFFL010000001.1:0-3394 GCA_023247955.1 Candidatus Omnitrophota bacterium | reverse complement strand
CATCCTCTCGGTGGCGCTGGTTTTTTTGACCGTACTGGGGGTGGTCTTCGCGCCGCAAATCGTGAAGCTGCTTGCGCCGGGCTTTGTGTATTCGCAGGATCCGGAAAAGTTTCCGTTGACCGTCCGGCTCACGCGCGCGATGTTTCCTTATATCTTTCTCATTGGTCTTTCGGCGCTGGCGATGGGGGTGTTGAACGCGCTCAAGGAATTCACGAGCTCCGCGCTGGGGCCCGCGCTTTTAAACGTCTCGCTGATCGTCGCGGGCGTCTGTTATGAAAAAACTTACGGCCCGATGGCGCTGGTGTTCGGGGTGCTGGTCGGGGGGGTCTTGCAGTTGGGGTGCCAGGTCCCGGCGCTTTTAAAGAGCGGTTTCCGGCTGACCCTGCCCCGTTTTGATCTCGCGGCCGTACGAAAAACCGGGAAGCTTCTCATTCCCCGGGCACTGGGGTCGGCGATTTACCAGATCAATGTGTTTGTCGACTCGATCCTCGCTTCTTTCGAAAAAATTGTCGGGATCGGCGGCCAGTCGGCGCTTTATTATTCTAATCGGCTGTTTCAGCTGCCGCTCGCCATTTTTGGCATCGCGCTGGCACAGGCCGTGCTGCCTACGTTTTCCACTCAAATCGTTCGCCGTGACATTCAGGGGTTTAAAGAAACGATTTCGATGGCGCTACGTTCGCTGATCCTGCTCGCCGTGCCGGCTAGTGTCGGGCTGATTGTACTGGCGCGGCCGATCATCCGTATTATTTTCCAGCACGGCCGCTTCAACGCGTATTCCACGGCGATCACCTCAAACGCGCTCTTTTTTTACGCGTTCGGGCTTTTGTCCTGCTCGTTCATCAAAATTTTTGTGAACGCCTTTTACGCGACGCAGGACACGCGCACGCCGGTGAAGACGATGGCTTTTTCGGTGGTTGTGAATGTGGCCTTGAGTCTTTGCTTCATGAAGCCGCTGGGCGTTGGCGGTCTCGCGCTCGCGTCGTCGCTGTCAGCCACGCTGAACACCGTGCTTTTATACCGCGCGCTCAAGGCAAAAATCGGGCCGCTCGGCGAGAAAGAGATTGCCGTGTGTTTCGTCAAGGCGCTTTTTTGTTCGCTTGCGATGGCCGCCACCGTCCTTTTTTATGACCGCTGGGTGCTCGAGCCCCATATGGTGGCCGGACGAACCGTGCAGATGATTTTACTCTTCGCGGGCATCGGGGCGGGTGTAGCCGTGTATCTGGTTTGTGGCTGGCTTGTCCGGGTGCGAGAATTGCGGAAACTTTTAGGACAATGAAAGGATCTTTTCAAAAGACCATAGAGAATTTGCCCGAACGGCCGGGAGTTTATTTTTTCAAGGACGGGGCCGGCACGCCGCTTTATATCGGCAAAGCGCTGTCGATACGAAAGCGAGTGAAGGGGCATTTCCGTTTTTTCGGCGCGGTTTCCTCCAAAGAAGGACTTTTACTTTCGGAGACGCGGCGCATTGATTTTATTGAGACACCCAGCGAGGCCGAGGCCCTGCTTTTAGAAGCAAGTCTCGTCCGCGAAGCCCAGCCCAAGTTCAATCAAGAGCTCAAAGACGACAAGAGCTACCCCTTTCTCAAAATCACCGATGAGGAATACCCGCGTCTCCTGGTGGTGCGCTCACGCAAAGCGGATGGAGGCAAATATTTCGGACCCTACACGAACGTACGACTACTGCGCCAGGCAGTGCGCATGCTGAGACGCGAGTTTCCGATGAGGACCTGCAAAACGCTGCCCAAAAAAGTCTGCCTGATGTATCACATCGGTTTGTGCGGAGGTCCCTGCGAGGGGCTTCAGGAAAGGGGAGCGTATCTGGAGACGGTCAAAGGGCTCCAGTATTTTCTCGAGGGGCGTCGCGAAGCGCTGGTGCGCACACTTTCACGGCGCATGAAAGAACACGCGGCGAGCCGCGAGTATGAAAAGGCCCAGAGCATTTATGAAGCGATACGCGCGTTGTCGTCGGTGGCCCGGCCGACGGTGACGACGAACTTGAAAGCGGTGTTGGCCCGCATGCAGCAGGCGCTCGATTTGCCGCGCTTGCCGCTCCGGATCGAGTGTTTTGATATCTCGAATATTTCGGGCAAAGAAGCCGTGGGATCGATGGTGGTTTTTTTGGAGGGCCGGCCCGCGCGCGGGGAATACCGGAGATTCCGCGTCCGGACGGTGAAAGGGATAGATGATTACCGCATGATGCAGGAAGTGATTCGCCGGCGTTACACGCGCGCCATTGAGGAAAAACAAGCGCTTCCGGATCTCGTCGTGATCGACGGAGGCAAAGGGCACTTGTCGGCCGTGAAAACCGTCCTGGATGAAATCGGCCTGGCCGCGCTTCCGATCATCTCTATCGCCAAACAACATGAGCATATTTTCAAACCGGATAAAAGCGGCCCTCTTATTTTTCCCCAGAATTCGCCATTTCTTGAGATGATACGCCGGCTCCGCGACGAGGCGCACCGCTTCGCAATCACGTATCACCGCCGCCTGCACCGCAAGGAGGCCCTGGTCTCGGCCTGGGACGCTGTTCCCGGCATCGGCCCAAAAACACGGGAAAAACTTTTTAAGAAAATCGGCTCCCCGGCCCATGCGGCCCGGATGACGCCGGAGGAAATCATTGAAAAAAGCGGAGTCAGCAGCAAAGTCGCAGCGGTTATTCTCGAGCGTTTTGGACAGGGGCGTATATAATGGTGTTTCAGGATAAGCCATGAAGTCGCACACCGAGTATTTGAAAATTCATACCCAGAAGCGCCGTGAGTACCTGAACCTCACGCCGCGTGTATCGGCGATCGTCGAAAAATCCGGAGTGAAGGAGGGTCTCGTGCTCGTGAACGCGATGCACATCACCGCGAGCGTTTATATCAACGATGATGAGCCGGGGCTTCTCGAAGATTTTGACGAGTTCCTCGAAAAAACGGCCCCCTACGATCTCAAGAAATACCGTCACCACCGCACCGGCGAGGACAACGGCGACGCGCACTTGAAGCGCCAACTCTTCGGACGGGAAGTCGTCGTGGCCATCACCCAAGGCCGTCTCGATTTTGGCCCGTGGGAACAAATCTTCTATGCTGAATTCGACGGCCGGCGCGACAAGCGCGTGCTCGTGAAGGTGATTGGGGAGTGAGCTGGTCGCATACCAGGCGCAGTCCCGCAGGGAAGCATTAGACTAGAAATCCCCAGCAGTTAGATTTTTACCCCCACCCATTAATTAACCGAAAAATATCCAGAAAAAGTCTGAACGAAAATAGGGCCCTGCGTCGTCTTGTGGAGCGAGAAGGATTCGTTCCCACATTGCTAGAACACCCCCGCTGTGTTATGATGCGGGTTAAGTTTTATTCCAACATTCAAAAAGGCGGCCGCGTTTCAGATGAAGAAAGATCTGCTCGAAACACTC
>JAHFFL010000089.1 GCA_023247955.1 Candidatus Omnitrophota bacterium | reverse complement strand
TCATCGTGCGAATAGGTGCCGCCCACGATCTTCTGTGCGGTCCCGGTCTTACCGGCGGCTTTGAACCCCGGCACCGCCGCCTTTTTACCAGTGCCACGGCTCACCGCACCTTCCAAAACGGAGCGCACCTGAAGCGCAGTCTCCTTGGAAATAATCCGGTTTGTCATTTGGGGATCAAAGCTCTGGACATCCCTCCCCTCGGGATCATCGATATGCGTGATGAGTCGCGGCCTCATCAACGCGCCGTCGTTGGCGATCGCGCCTACCGCGCAGGCCAGCTGTATCGGCGTCACGGCTATCCCTTGTCCGATCGGAATGTTGATAATTGAACTCCTCGACCAGTCCTTCGGATGCGGCACCATCCCGTTCACCTCGCCGGCAAGCCCGATGCCCGTCCTCTCGCCAAACCCAAACGCCCTGATCATTTTATACAGCTTGGGGCCTCCGAGCCGCATCGCGCCCTTCACGGTCCCGATATTGCTCGATTTCTCTATCACTTCCCTGAAGGTGAGGATCCCGCTGCCTCTATGATCATGCAAAATCTTTCCGGCCACATGCCAGGCGCCTCTCTCGCAGTCAAATTTTTCGTCAAGTCCGAAGGCCTTCTCATGGAGAATCGCGGTCAGTGTGAAAGTTTTGAAAACGGAACCCGGCTCAAAAAGGTCCGTGATGGCCCGGTTGCGGCGCTGCTCGGGTTTGGAATGGCGCGCGTTATTGGGATCGTAGAGCGGGTAAGTCGCCATTGCCAAAATGTCGCCGGTCTTCGGTTCCAAAACGACCACGGAACCGCCGAGCGCGTGAAATTTCCTGCAAGTTTCCACCAATTCCTTTTCACTGAGAGACTGAATCACCTCGTCAATCGTCAAATGGATGTTGAAACCGTCCACCGGCGGGACCTTCTCCATCTGTTTGGAGATCAGCTCGCGTTGTTTGGCGTCTTTTTGCGCGAGCCGCCATCCCGGCACGCCTTTGAGGAAGCTGTTGTAATTCAGCTCTATCCCCTCAAGGCCGTTGTTGTCCACATCCGTGAATCCGACAAGCTGGCAGGCGGTTTCCCCTTTCGGATAAACCCTTTGGGATTCTTTGATGAATCCGAGGCCGTCGGCTTTCAGATTCTTCACGGCTTCAGTTTTGGCGGGAGAGACCTTCCGGGCTATCCACACAAAAAGTTTATCGCGCTTGAGCCGCTCGAGCACCAGCGATCGGTCAAGCCCCAGAGATTTCGCGAGACCCGCCGCGAGTTTTTCTTTATTCTTGATTTCCCGCGAGACTGCGTAGACGGAGTCCAGGCGTACGTCGAGCGCCAGCTCGCGGCCGTTGCGGTCCAGTATCTTGCCGCGCGCGGGCTGCATCTCGATCACCACGCGGGACTGACCTTCGGCTAACGAATGGTATTTGGAGGATTTGAATATCTGGATGAACCCGAGACGCAGGAGAAGGCCGCCGAGCGCGGCGACGAAAAAGAGAAAAATAAAAAACAAACGGGCCTTAGAAAGTTTTCGCACCTCTGATGGATTTCCTAAAAAATTAGCGGCCTGAGGATTCCTTGGCTTCCGCCTGGGCCGTTCCGATAAAGAACCTCGTCAAAAGCGGCCGATGCATCGAAGCCCCGGCAGCCGCCGCTTGGGCGGCCTTGTCTCCCGGGCCCGGCAACACCAGCGTCTGCCATGATTTCGGAGACTGGAGCTCTATGCGCCGGGCGGAAAGCTCTCTTTCCAAAACTTGCGGAGCGCTAAGCCGAGCCATATTGTACTTTAAGGCCCTGGCGCGGTCAAGGAGCAGCGTTTTACTCTCCTCCTGTTTGCGTATCGTATAGCCGGTCTCCACGGCCTGAATTTCCAAGTAAACGTAAAATAAACTGGCCAGAGTCGAGCAGACGAGGACGGCCAGAAACCGCTTCATGCCGCGCCGCCTCCCTCGCTCATTTTTTCAAATACCCTCAGTTTGGCGCTCCGTGACCTGGGGTTGGAGCCGGTCTCTTCCGGCGACGGTGAGAGCGGCTTGGGCGTCAACACACGGCCCGCCTTTTGCCGGCGGAGCTCCCTGAACGCCATCTTCACTGCGCGGTCCTCCAGCGAATGAAAAGAGAGGATCGCCAAACGCCCCTCTTCTTCCAAGAGATCCGGCGCCTCCGTGAGAAAAGCCGCAAGCGAAGTCATCTCGCCGTTGGCCGCGATGCGCAGGGCCTGGAACGTCCGCGTCGCCGGATGAATGCGCCTGCCGGCGCGGATACGGGCCGGCACCGCCTTCCGGACAATCGCCTCCAACTCCCCCGTGCTTTCAATCGGCTTTTTGGACCTCGCCTCCACGATCCGCGAAACGATTCTTCTGGCGAAGCGCTCCTCGCCGAAAGTCCATAAAATTTCGAGCAGCCTTTCCGGCGGAAAACGATTGACGATTTCTTTGGCGGTCAACGCGCTGCGCCGGTCCATGCGCATGTCGAGCGGACCCTGCCGTAAAAAACTAAAACCCCGCTCCGCTTTGTTAAGCTGAAGCGAGGAGACACCCAAATCCAGCAAAATCCCGTGGGCTTTTTTTCCGCCCATCGCTTCGCGATAAAGCGGGATATTTTTAAAATCGTCGTGTATCAGCATCGCGCGTTCTCCAAACCGCGACAAGACCCGATGGGCCTCGGAAAGCGCTTCCTCGTCCTTGTCGAACCCGATGAGCCGTCCGTCCGGAGCGGAGCTCTCCAAAATCCGGGCCGCGTGTCCGCCAAGCCCTACGGTCCCGTCAATATAAACTTTTCCTGCGCACGGCCGCAGCCACTCCAGCACTTCCGAGACCAGAACGCTTTGGTGCAGGTTGTCGGGCGCGCCCGAATCCTGGCTCAATGGCCCTTGGAGTTCTCTCTTTTCAAGAAAACAAAATCCTTCAGCTTTCTGACACTCACCATCTTTTCAAAAAATGCCCGCGTCTCATCATCCAGGGACGCGAACGGAGAAAGCATGCGCCGCCGCTTGAAATTCTCGACATTCCCGCTTCCGCCATGCGCCCACCCGCAACCAAGCGCCACCGTCTGCGGTCTTCTCAGCATCTTTTTCATTGATCTCCTGTCCCTTACTGGTTCGCGGGCCCGCCTTCCCCGCGGCCGAAAATCTTTTCCGAAATCTCCTCAAACGAGTCTTTGGTATTGCGGTAAAATTCTTCCCAGTGCTCCTTGCTCCAAATCTCCATGCGATTTGAAACGCCGACAATCACGACGTCCCTTTTGATCTTCGCAAAATCTTTCAGATACTGCGGGATCAGAATCCGGCCCTGCCGGTCGCAGTTAACTTCGCAAGCCCCCGAGAAATAAAGGCGGTTGAAACGCCGCGCTTCGCCGGAGGTAATGGAGAGCGACTTGAATCGCGATTCCTGCTTTTTCCATTCATCCTCCGTGAATACAAAGAGACACGTATCAAGGCCTCGAGTGACGAAAAATCGTTCCACATAGTTTTCTTTGAAAACCTCTCTGAATTTGGAGGGGATAATGAGCCGGCCCTTCCGGTCAATGCTATGTTCATGCTCTCCGTAGAACATGTTCTCAATTCCCCACCTTTCCCCACTTTATGGGCTAATATGGGAAAATGATACACTCCCCCTCCCTCCCTGTCAATTGATTTTAATGAATTCTTTTTTTCAATTCGGCGCTCATTTCGTTGATCGCGTCGGCCAATTCTCTGAGTTCGTCGCTCTTTCTCAAAACAACACGCGTATCAAAATCTCCCTGTCCTACCGCGCGCAATGCCTGATAAATTTTGGGCAACGGACCCGCCACGCGGTGCGAGAAGATAATGGACCCCCAAAATATCAGCGGCAATATCACCAAAAGACCTATCGCAAAAGCAATATGCACCGAACGGAAGATTTCAATCAGGCGGCCTTGAGGATAGACCTGCGCCAAGCGCTCGCCGAGCATCAGAAACGTCGTATAAAAAATTGTCAGCGCCGTCAGGAGCGACGAAACAAATACAAAGAGAATGACGAACCTCGCAAAGCGAAGCTGCATTCCTCTTTCGGTAACATACTGCTTGCGGCGGAACCAAGCGGCCACGATTTATCTCCTGGAGAGCAGAACAGTCCGTCGCGCCAAAAATGTATAGCGGCCTTGCGGGGCGCTGTCCACGAGCGCCGAAACTTTTTTCATCGGCAGATAACGCGTGGACTCTCCGTTGATCTTGACAATCAGATCCCCCGGTTTCAAACCGGCAAGATCGACCGGGCTGTCGGGCTTCACTTGGTGAACCGTCAAGCCGGGATAATCTATTTTAAGCTCCAGACCCAAGCCGCCTAGACCCTGTCCGCCCAATGGGGATAACTCATAAACCCGCTCGATCTCCAACGTGAAATTCGAAAACCTCGGCTCGAGAAGTTTTTTGGTGACCACATCCGTTCCCAGATAACGCAGGGATTCCCCATCTATCGCCGTAAGCTTGTCGTCGATACGCAGCCCGGCAGCGGTGGCCGGTCTTTTCGTCTCCAGCGCGCGGACAAGGACCCAGTCCCCTTTTTTCTCAAGCACTACCCCAAGCCCGTCCCTCAAAGCGGATGAATCTTCCATCGCCTTTTTTTTAAAGAAATCCTCGGGCGACTGGCCGTATTCCCAGGCATCGTACAACGCCTGTTTTTTTTCGATCTCCCCCGCCGGCCCTCTCACCGATGCGGCCCAAAACCGGTTCTGGACACCAGCGGCCGCTTTTCGTGCTTCGTCGTAATCCGGGTTGGCCTGCAGGGCTTTTTCATAAAATGCGAGCGCCTCGCCGTACTTTTGTTCGGATTCATAGGCCTTGGCTATCGCGAAAAAATTCTGTTCGGCGTCGTCGTACTCAATATTCCGGATTCCCGACAACAGCACCGGAATTTCCCCCCGTTCGGTGCTCAGGATAATCCTATCGACATGCTTTTCCACCACCAAACCCTTGATGGCTTTGCCGTTTTTCAGCATCACGGTGTCCGCGAACAAATCCACGCCAATAAAAAAGGAGGGGAAGACACACCCTCCGAGTATCCATAGGTACCTTAAAAAAAAGCCCCGCCGGCTTTCCATAGTTCCTTCTTACAATTTTTAAAAAGGGGGTAGGCCTTCAGCCCACGTTGTTAATTTCAGTTTATCTTGGTCAATAATCCTGCAATACTATATGTTGTATGCTAACAGAAAAGGGACCACTAGGCAAGTTTTATGCGGAGAAAAACCACCGCGCCCTTGCAACGCGACCTTTGTGGGATCGTTTTGCAAGGGCGGGGCTCTTATAGGTCTATAAGCCGGGTTCTGTCCTCGCATCCGCAAATAATTTACGAAACGAAGGATGACCATCCCTCTAGCCCTGCCATTACTGGCAGGGTCAAGCGGTTTACCCGGGAATGTTGACGGTCTTCGAGCGTCCGTGTCCCGCCAAAAAGACGGGACTCTTCCCCTATTTAACCTTGCTCCGCGTGGAGATTGCTCGTTTCACCCTTCGACTCGCGGTTCGCTTTCGTTCACCACTCGCTCAGGGCGAGCTCCCGAAGGACCTCGTACTGAGCAAGCCCTGCGAAGCAGGGCGCGTCGAAGTATCGTCTCTGTAGCTCTTATCCTTCCTCCGAAGCTCTCCGAAGCTCCGTAGAACGGAGCAAAGGAGAG
>JAHFFL010000088.1 GCA_023247955.1 Candidatus Omnitrophota bacterium | reverse complement strand
AAATCCGCCGCGGAAATCGGCGTGTTCGCGGCGCTGGCGCTGTGGCTGGTAAAAAAGGCCGTCCTTCGCGAACCTTTTGAAGCGCCAGCACTCTTTAAAATTTCTTACGCGCTCTATCTTGCGGTGATGCTTCTCTCGTTGATCCACGCCCCGCAGGCTGATCTTGCCACCGCTTGGCGCGGCGTTTTCAAGTGGTTGAAATACCTCGGCCTTTTCTTCCTCTGCGAGGAGCTTTGCCGGGATAAAACCGCGCAAAAAAAAATGCTCACGGCCTTTATGATCTCCTTGGCCCTTTTGACCTTAAACGGTTATCTCCAACTCATCCAGGGCGCTGACTGGATCAAGCATTACTCGGTCGACATCCCGGGCCGGCTGGTCCGCATGAAAAGCTCTCTCCAGTCCCCCAACGACCTGGCAACCTTCTATCTTTTCGGGCTCCCACTTGCGTTCCGGGCCTGGCACCACAAAGAAAAATGGTCTCTCTCCAGCGCGCTGGCCTGCCTGATGCTCGCGGCATTCTTTGTCGCGTTTGTCGCCACACTCTCCCGCTCCGCGTTTCTCGCGCTGGCAGCGACGCTTTGCGTTTATGCCGTTTGCCGCAGACGGGCATGGATTTTCTTGGCGATCGCTCTTCTGACCGGCACTTTTTTGGTGTCAACACCGCTCAAGCAAAATTTTTTCGAGTCCGTGTACCATAAAGATAAAACAATTTCCGAGCGGTTACGTTACTGGAAAATCACTGGCACGATGATCAAGAAAAGCCCGCTCATCGGTCTCGGAGTGAATACGTATACACGGCAATTTGCGCGCTTTGCGCCGCCGGAAGAAAAATACCGCGGCTACGCGCACAATTTCATTTTACAAATGTGGGCTGAAGTCGGAATCATAGGCCTGTTGTTTTTTTTAATTCCGCTTGCGGTTGGTCTTTTCAGGGCATGGCGAGCAAGCAACAGCCCCGGCGCATCAAGCGTTCAAGACGCCTTGCTTGTAGGAATCACCGCTTATGTTATTCAGGGTCTTTTCGACACAAATTTCTACGCAATGCAGGTGACGATTCTTTTCTGGCTATTCTGGGGGTGCCTGCAGGGGATGCGGCGCTGCACTTCTTAAACCCATTCCACTGAAAATGGCTAGGAAAGTATCTGTAATCATCCGCACCGTCGCATCGGTCACGTGACGACCGTCTTTTTTAAAAACCTTCTTGATCCCGAATTTTTCAAGCAACGCGCACAGCTCAAAAGAAGGAAAGTAATGGACTCGCCCCGGAAATTCCCGTGCAAGCTGACCTGCCACCGTTCGAAGAATAGATTTATTTTCTATCGTCGCCAAAAAAACGTCTGTGCCGGAGTAAGTCCGGCTTAGAGGAACCGGCGAAACGGTTAAAATAATGTGGCGATCGGGGTATCTTTCAAAAATCAACTCAATCAAACGCCGCAGGTTGTTATAGTTTTCCTGAAAACCTGCCTGAAAAAACTCCGTTTCCTCATCACCCCCACCGCCGCAATGACCTGGTTCTGCACAAGCCACCCGGCCGTTATCTTTTTTTTTCCACACTTCCGTCAGACCAAGCGTGAAGATATAGACTTGACTTCTGTGGATCGCGGTACGAATGACCTCATCCAGCGCCGTTGTGGCCACTCGGATATCTTCGAGCGTAGAGGCATAGACCCGTCTCCGGTAAGGGTCCTGATAAAAATCCCCTCGGCGTCCCCGTCCGTTGACTACATGCCAGAAATCAGTATCGGCTTGCAACCATAAGCCAAACGCTTTTTCAAATTCCTGAAGGATCGCGTACGTATTGAAATGAACCAACTCCGTCCCCGTCGCGCTAAAGGACGAGCTAGACGGCAACGGAACAACCAAATTTTCGCACCAGGGGTGCGCTCTGTGCCCCATGACGCGCAAGACCTTCCTGACCTCCATGGCAAAACAACTCCCCATGCAGAAAATATCGGTGTCTTCGCCAATCAGCGGAACGTGGGTTTGAAAAAGCCGGCGATGTTTTCGGAACGTCTTCCAGTTCTGGTGCTGGATACCCAGACCCTGGTCATCGTAAAAAACAGATGGCTCCCCATTCTTTTTTCTTCTCCAACGCCGAAAGTATTGAATCCACTTCTGAATCGGTGGCATTTGATTCACAAGATCCTCGACAGTCCCTCAAGAACGGCTTCTCCGTCGTTGAGGGACTTTTCTTTGACGGGCAAACGGGAAACCTCAAGAATCTTCTGAGCGATTCGGTCGATGGATTCCGTATGGATGAAACCCTTTGTTTTTAGATTGGCTAAAAAACGCCGGTGTTTGTCGTCCAAAAAGTCGTCATCTTCGTACACCAGCACATGGGCATCGGATGTGGCTGCCTCGGAAATCATCGAGATGCTTTCAGGAGATACCAAAACGAGCCGGCAAAGACCCAGTAAGGCCGGCACAACCTCGGGACGGTTATTCTCACTGGCAATGACCAGCAGCCTGCAGCTGGATTCGCCGGTAAAACAGAACTTCACAGCCCGTTCAATAGATCGAGGGGTCCGGCGTGAAGTCGTAATGAAAAGTTCGGCGTTTAATATGCCCGCCACCTCTCTCACTTGACGAATCAACACATCAATCTTTTCTTCTTGCATCCGAAAAGTCTTGTAGTCTCCTCCGAGTAAAAGGCCGATACGACAGGTTTTGCTTTGTCCGAACTCATTTCTCAAAGAAAGTGCCGCGGGACTTAACGCCCTTAGACGAACGGCGTTAGGAGCGCCTTCCGTAACCACCATGTTCGGTTTCGCTTCGACCACGTCGTGGCGGGGAATTACCACTAGATCATAGCGCTCCTGAAACTGTCTGGGATTCATAAGCACAATGGATTTGGCTCTGCAGCGCCTGGCCAACCACCGCGTAATCAGTGTCGTCCGCTTCCCAAAGGGCGAAACGACAATGTCTGGGGAGACCGCCAACAAACGCCGGTAATCTTCGGGCGAAGTGATCATTCGAACGCACCGGTCACATCCCTCGCACTCGGCATACCTTGGATGCATGAAATAATGCATCGTCTTCTTGAGCCATCCGGGCTGGATCTTAGTGTTCAGCTGGAGGGACAAAAGCTCAGCGCCGTCATCAATGGCCTTGCGTCGTTTGTAATATTCAACGATGTGGTAATAAATTGCCTCGCATTGCCGGATGTGCCCGACGACATGGTCTTCGATAAGGACTACCTTCTTTTTCACCATGGAAATTTAGATCCTCTTATGCGGAAAATATTGTGTGATCGGACTTTGCGGGGATAACGAATAAATATGGGAGAAATTTTTTGAGAGGATCTGCAAAACCCTTCTCTCAAAAGGAAGTTCGATTAAAACGCGGTCTTTCATCCCCCAAAAATAATCGCTGGTGTGGTCGATGCCGATCAAATAAATCTCCTTGGCCTGAAAATAAAGCGCGTATTGAAGTAAACGCAAACCGGCTGACGTCCAGTCAACGCCATTGACGCTCAGCGAACGGACGCGTGAGGGTCGTAGCAGCGGCTCCAAATAAAAATTGTCGCGATTAAAATCCCGGATAAAGACCGTTTGAACACGCCGGATTCTCTCGTACTTCTGGCCGATGCGAATGGCCTGAACAAGATTTGAAATGAAACAACCGATCGACACGCGACTAACGTACGGCTCCAGTCCGCTTTGATTCCATTCGGTCGCCCGTTTGTGGTAATAGTACAAATCGACGCGGTTTGGGATGCCGCGGTCCGCCAGCAAGCGCAAGCCCGCATTGCAGGTCATCAGTACCGCGTCTTCGGGAACGGACGAAAGCTCCAGCGCCGAAGGCCCCGAGCCCACGATCACCACGCGCCGGCCGGCGATCAGATCCCTGAGCCAACCCGAAAACAACCGGCGATGAAAACGGCAAAGAAGCGGATTGGCTAAAATAAAACGCTGCCGGCGAGGCGAAAGATTGAGGAATCGGCGCGCGTAAGGTGGTCGAAGCAGCGAAGAGAAAAAATACCATCCGTCCAGTAGACTACGCTCGATAGGCATCCAAAAAGGCCTCGGTAACGCATTGGACAATCTCCGGCCTCACATGCCGGCCGTCTACGCTGTTGTAAACTTTCCGTTTTCCAAAACGGTCAAGCGCGGCACACATTTCGAAAGCGGGAAAATAATGAACATTTGGGAATTCGCGAGATGCCTGTCCGGCCACCGCCCGCAGGATAGATTTGCTTTCTGCATTCGCCGTATAAACATCGTTCTTGCTGAAGGTCCGGGCCATTGGAACCGGCGACACCGTCAAAATAATATGGCGGTCCGGAAACTTCGATAAGATGAGCTCGACAAGTTTCCGCACGTTCTTATAGTTGTCTTCAAAGCCGCTTTGCACAAACTCCGTGTCTTCATGCCAACCTGCCCCCGAAAGACCTGGACCAGCGCAGACGTATCGTCCATCGTCCCTTTTTCTCCACACCTCCGTAAGACCCAGCGTAAAAATATACAGATCGCTTTCCTCCACCCCTTTTTTAATCACTTCGTCGAACGCGCGTGTCACGCGCACGATATCTTCTTTGGTCGCCGAATAAACCTCCCTGCGATAGGGATCTCGAAAAACTTCCATACCGGGTTTTTGTTTTCTTCGTACCACCCAAAAATCATTTTCTCCTTGGCTCCATAAGCCGAAGGCCTTTTCAAACTCCTGAAGAATCGTAAACGTATTGTAATGCACAAGCTCCCGACCCGAGGCAAGGCGAACCGCGCCGGTAGACAGCTGCACGGACAGGTCGTGTTCGTAGGGATGGACCTGATAGCCCAACGATCTCAACACCTTTTTGATTTCAAGCGCAAAACAGCTACCCATGCAAAAGATCTTTGAATCCGTTCGTATCAAAGGCCTGCGAGGAACAGCCAAGCGCGGATTCCTCATAAAAAACAACCACTTGCGTCTGCCGGAATCCTGCGCTTCGTCGAGAATCTCGTGGATTCTCGGAGCGCTGAAAAACCGTTTCCTCAAACGCCGGATAATTTGCCGAAGAATCTCTACTGCCATAATGAGTCATGCAAAGAAAACATAGGCACCCTTGTTTTATAATCTTAACATTTTTCCTTTGGAATTCCAATGAGACATCCGTAAAATGAAGCCATGACGCACTGTTTCTCTCCTCAAGCGGCACAAGCCGTCCGGCTGGCGTTTGCCCGCATTCCTCCGGGCAAGTTTTGGATGGGCCAGTCCGATGGAGGAGACCTTGACGAAAAACCTCTTCATGAAGTCACCCTTTCGAAACCTTTTTTCATGTCCGCGACACCCGTCACCAATGCCCAGTACGAGCGGTTCGATCCCTCGCACCGTGCCTTGCGAGGCAAACGGGGATTCTCTGCAGAGGATGATGAAGCCGTCGTGTTCGTCAGTTGGCAGGACGCCGTGAATTTCTGCCAATGGCTTTCCAAAAAGGAGGGTAGGCCTTACCGTCTCCCCACCGAAGCCGAGTGGGAATACGCCTGCCGCGCAGGAACCGGCACTCTTTATCACACCGGCGATGATTTGCCTGAAATTTATCACCGGTGTCAAAAGGCGAATACCCCGCCGATTCCCGTTTCCCTAAAAGTCGCGACAACCCCGCCAAACCCCTGGGGACTTCACGACATGCA
>JAHFFL010000087.1 GCA_023247955.1 Candidatus Omnitrophota bacterium | reverse complement strand
GTGCTTCTGGAGAAAACTCAACGACTGCTTCACCGAATCGTCGAAAAGACCGCTCTGGTAGGTCTTCTGTATCGACGGGAAATCCTGCTCGTCCACCGCTGATGCGAAGGCAGTGACGCAGAATGTCATTGCGAGGAGGAGCGTAAGCGACGACGAAGCAATCTCTGTGAACATAGATTGCTTCGCTCCCTGCGGTCGCTTGCAATGACATTTCACCGCAATCACTTCAAAACCTCTTTCAAAAAACGGCCCGTATACGATCCCGGTTCTTGGGCAACTTCCTCGGGAGAGCCCTTGGCCACCAGCTCCCCGCCTTTGTCACCCCCCTCTGGCCCGAGATCAATAATATAGTCCGCGGCCTTGATCACATCAAGGTTATGCTCGATCACGAGAACGCTGTTCCCCTGATCCACCAGCGTCTGCAGGACTTTGAGAAGCCGGTCGATGTCCGCAAAGTGAAGCCCCGTCGTCGGCTCATCTAAAATATAAAACGTGCGTCCCGTCGCACGCTTGGAGAGTTCGGTGGAAAGCTTCACGCGCTGGGCCTCCCCTCCCGAAAGCGTCGTCGCCGGCTGCCCCAGCTCGAGGTAATCGAGCCCGACGTCATGCAACGTCTGCAGTTTGGCCTTTACGGCCGGCACGTTCGCGAACACCAGCATCGCCTCCTCGACGCTCATGCCAAGCACGTCGGCGATCGACTTGCCCTTGTAACGCAGTTCAAGCGTCTGCTCGTTGAAACGCCTGCCCTTGCAAATTTCGCAGGTCACATACACATCCGGCAAAAAATGCATCTCGATGGTTTTGACGCCGTCGCCTTCGCAGGCCTCGCAGCGACCGCCCTTCACGTTAAAACTGAAACGCCCCGGCGGGTATCCCCGCACTCTCGCTTCGGGAAGTTTTGCGAAAATATCCCGTATCGGCCCGAAAAGACCCGTATAAGTCGCGGGGTTGGAGCGCGGCGTGCGGCCGATCGGTGACTGGTCGATTTCAATCACTTTGTCGATGTGCTCTATCCCCGAGATCGATTCATGTTTGCCCGGAAGCGCCTGTGACTTGTAAAGGCGGCGGCACAGTCCCTTATAAAGAATCTCATCGATCAGCGTGCTCTTGCCCGAACCGGAGACTCCGGTGACGCAGGCGAACACGCCGAGAGGAATCTCGACGTCGATGCCTTTTAAATTATTTTCGCGGGCGCCTTTGATCGTTATTTTCTTCCGGTCTTTCCGCTCCCGGCGCTTGGTTGGTTTCTCGATGCGGATTTTTCCGCTCAGATATTTGCCGGTCAAAGATTCCGCATTCTTCATCACTTCCGCGGGCGTGCCGGCGGCCACAATCCTGCCCCCATGCTTACCCGCGCCGGGGCCAAGATCCACCAGATAATCCGCGCGCTTCATCGTCGATTCGTCGTGCTCGACGACGATCAGCGTATTCCCGATATCGCGCAGCGCCAGAAGCGCCTCGAGAAGCCTTTGGTTGTCCCGCTGATGAAGCCCTATCGACGGTTCGTCGAGCACGTACAGGACACCCATCAGCCCCGCGCCGATTTGGGTGGCCAGACGTATCCTCTGCGCCTCCCCGCCCGAAAGCGTCCCGCTCATGCGGTCAAGCGACAAATACCCCAAGCCCACATTCTTCATGAAACCAAGCCGCGCTTTGATTTCCTTGAAAATTTGTCGGGCGATCTTTTCATCTTTTTCATCGAGCTTTAAAGAATCAAAAAAACCGCCCGCGTGCTCCACCGAAAGCGCCGAGATATCCATGATGCTCTTGCCGTCGACAAACACCGAAAGCGCCTCTTTTTTGAGTCGTTTTCCGCGGCACTCCTCGCAGGGCTTGATGCTCATGAATTTATTGATCTCCTCCTTCATAAACTCGGATTCGGTTTCTTTGAAACGTCGCTCAAGATTCGGAATCACGCCCTCAAACGAGCGCCACCTGTCGTCGTCCTCGCCGTGCAAAATAAGCTCGCGCTGTTCTTTGGTCAATTGCCTAAACGGCGTGTCGAGACTGAAACCATGTTTCTCGGCCGCGTGGCGCAAAAGCCGCCTTAGATAAATCACGAGGGATTTTCCGCCGCGCTTCCAGGCGGCGATGGCGCCGCCGCGTATCGATTTCGACTTATCGGGCACAACGAGCTCCGGGTCGATCTCGAGACAATTCCCCAGGCCGTCGCAGGACGCGCAGGCGCCGTAGGGACTGTTGAATGAGAAGAGCCGCGGCTCGAGCGGCTGAAAACTGATGCCACAATGCACGCAAGCATGGAGCTCGGAGAACATCTGCTCTTTTTTCTCCCCGCCTTCGTCAAATTCCACTTTGACGACGCCTTTGCCGGTACGGAGCGCGGTCTCCACGGAGTCCGTGAGGCGTTTTTTGGCGCCGTCCTTCAAGATCAGGCGGTCCACGACAATGTCGACCACGTGTTTTTTCTTCTTATCGAGACGGATGTTGTCCGAGAGTTCGCGCACGACGCCATCCACACGGACGCGGACAAAACCTTCTTTCTGGATGTCTCCGAAAATTTTCTGGTATTCCCCTTTTCGGCCCTCCACAAGCGGCGAGAGTATCTGCAGCTTGGTCTCGGCCGGAACTTTTAGGATCTGGTCCACGATTTCCTGCGCGCTCTGCCGCGTGATCTTCCGTCCGCACTTGTGGCAGTGCGGTACTCCGACCTTCGCGAATAAAAGCCGCAAGTAGTCATAGATCTCGGTGGTCGTGCCTACCGTCGAACGGGGGTTGGAGCCGGCAACGCGCTGTTCGATGCTGATCGCCGGAGAAAGCCCCTCGATGTATTCGACATCAGGCTTCTGCATGCGATCAAGGAACTGACGCGCATAGGCCGAAAGACTTTCGACATAACGCCTTTGCCCCTCGGCATAGATCGTGTCAAAAGCCAGAGAGGATTTCCCGGAGCCGCTGAGCCCCGTGAACACCACCATCGCGTTGCGGGGGATCTTTAAGTCGATTCCCTGGAGATTATGCTCGCGGGCGTTCTTTATAAAAATGTAGTCTTTTTCCATATTAAATCCTAAATTCGAAGCACGAAATCCGAAACAAATTCGAATACCAAAATTTTAATAACCGAAACACACGTTTCGAATTTTAATTTTTGAATTTTGGATTTGTTTCGTGCTTCGGATTTCGAATTTCGTGTTTACTCTTTTAAAATTTCAGGAATCGGACGTGTGTCAATGCGGATTCCGCCGTCGTGTTCGATGATAAGCGTGTAAATCGTGCCGGGCACAAATACCGATCCAGGCGCCTCGATCTGCGCGTTCTTGATCCCGATTTTTTTGCGCTCATCAGGATCCAGCGCGTATCTCCAAAACTTTTTCCAGATCGCTTTTTCGAATTTACCCGGCGGATCCTGGACGCGGTAACCGCCCGGTACTTCTTCGGGGTCCGTGATTTTAAACTCCTGCGTGTTTTTGCCGTCCAGGACGAAAGCCTTCATGAAAAAATAAATGCTCTTGCCTTTCATCCGGTGGCCTTCTTCGATATATTTATCGTCAAAACGCACGACCAGCGTCTGAAACTGAATCAGGTTTCCCTTGAACGTGAAATACTTGGCCTTGAGCGGGCGGCCGTTCACGTCGTATTCGAGAAACTTGATCGTCGTCGTGTATTTGCGCGTGTACTCGTCAAGACTCGAATCGGTGACCAGCACCTCAGCGATGCGGGACTCGGCCGTGAGGTTGTGGATGATTTTCCGGAACAGCAGGAAGTCCCTGAATTTAAAATACCCGACGAACAGAAAGAAAAGAACGACGAGAATGACGAGACTGCGCAGCGCCTTTTTGACCCACGTAAACATCAGGCCCTCTTAAAAAAATACTCCCTCGATAATTTTTTCAGTACAGAAAACGCGTTCTCGCGGTGTCGGTCTTTGACCAGACGCGCGGTCTCGACCAGGGCCCAGCCCGCATACACCCACGTAATCTCCTCGCGCACGCCCGGCACGATAAATTGCACGAACCAGAGTCCGAAGAGACCCAGCGCCTCCGGAAACGAGAAATCCATGCTCCACAGAAACAAAAAACCGAGATACGACTGCACGATCGTGAGAAGAATCTCCACCTTCTGGTGATCGTCGAAAACAATGACGGACCACGCGCCGCGGCCGAAGGAATAAATGAACGGCACGGTCGCAACAAGCACCGTCCATTGGTTGATCGACGACGACACGAAATTCGCCAGCGCCATCGGCGCCTTGGTTACGGACGCCGCCCAGCGGTAAGCCGAAAGCTGTTCGGGAAACTCGCTCAGGAAAGGCGCCAGCCACTGCACAAACACAAACTGCGAGACTCCCAGAGAAAGCGCCAGCGCCAGCATCGAATCCAGGAAAGGGTGCGCGCCAAACCACAGAATGGCCGCCCCAAGCGCGAAAAGACCGAAGACTCCCAAAACATTCAGCGGCGGCTTGAGATGCATCACTGAGCGCGGAATAAAATCGAGCTCCTCAACGCCTTCTTTGCTCTCGGATGGCAGCTTGGATAAAAGATACAGATAAAAGAAATAAATCAGCGCAAGCACCACGCCGTCAAACACGGCAAGCGTGCCTTTGAAATAAATGATGAGAAAATAAAACAGCGCGGGCAAAAGTGTCACAACCGCGATCGCCTGCTGGTCTTCCATGCGGATGCTCCAAAACCCCTTTTCCTTGGAATACAGCTTTTGCCGGGAGCAGAAAAACGCGATGAAATAGACTAGCGGCCAGCCCAGGCCAACGAAAAGCCGCAGTGACCCCGTAAAATTGGCCGTGACCAAATGGACTTTGGCGGGGTCTTGGGAAGCCTCCATCGCAATCACGGCCTCGACCGCAAACTCGGGAAGCGTCTGTACCCAGGCAAGCACAGCCAGCGCAAGCCCTTGTGAGATATAAAATTGTCCGCATTCGGCCGCCCAGGCGATCAATAGGGCGGCTAAAACGATGGCGGGAAACGTCCAAATCGCGTTCACGGCTTCCATAGGGCGTCTATGATAACATCCCCCAAGTCCCTCCGCAACAAAACCTCCCCATGCCCGCCGTCTCAAAACCCCCTATGCGAGAAAAGCTTCTACGGAGCCTGAGGGGAGGGGGACGGAGGGGCAGAAGCAGGAACAAGTTCCGAGAACAATTGGCCCCACTCAGGTAGCGAGAGGGTTTCGGGGCGGCGGGCTGGGGCGATGCCGGAACGCTTGAGAGCCGCTTCAACCGCCGGCTTGGACAGGGACGGAGAAGCGTCGTCGACCAGCGAGTTGACAAGCATTTTTCTTCTTTTCTGGAAGGCGCGGCGAACCAGCGCGAAAAACGCCTCCTCATCGGCCACGACGATGCGCGGCTTTTTTAAAAACACAAGCCGCACCACCGCCGAATCGACCTTGGGTGAAGGGTAAAAACTTTCTCTTCCGATCTTTCCGACCAAGGAGACATCCGCGTGGTACTGGAGAAAAACCGAAAGCGTGCCCCAGGTTTTCCCGCCGGGCCGGGCCCCGAGCCGCTCGGCGACTTCCCGCTGCACCGTCAGCACCGCCTCGGCAATACGGCGTCTTTGCGCAACGAGCCACTGCAGGAGTCGGCTCGTAATATTATAGGGGATGTTTCTGGCAACCTTGATGCGAACGGATAAATTGAAGTCTTT
>JAHFFL010000086.1 GCA_023247955.1 Candidatus Omnitrophota bacterium | reverse complement strand
TCCAGACCCATGACCGGACTTATGACGCGTGGCTGCGCTGGGTTTCGCTGCAGCCGATTTTAAGAAACCTCTTCGGCTGTTCCTTTCTCCCCGATTTCGACTATGGCCGCGGCGGGCGTGGTTGGCGGGACCTCTGGCAGGATTGTTTGGCGCTTCTGCTCTTTTCTCCTTCCGAGACCCGGAAACTTTTGGTCAATAATTTCAACGGGATACGCATCGACGGATCCAACGCGACGATTATCGGCGCCGATTCAAGCGAGTTTATCGCCGACCGCAACCGTATCACACGCGTCTGGATGGACCACGGCGTGTGGCCGTACCTGACGCTGGAGCTCTACATTCACCAGACCGGCGATACCGGTATCCTCTTTGAAGACGCCGTCTACTTCCGCGATACCCAGCAGTCGCGGGGCCAAAAAAAGGACATGGCCTGGAGCGAGGAGTACGGCAAAAATTTAAAGTCCCGCAACAGCCAAATTGTCCGGGGCAGTATCCTGGAACATCTGCTCGTCCAGCACCTGGTCCAATTTTATAATGTCGGCGAGCACAACCACATCCGCCTTGAAAATGCCGACTGGAATGACGGGCTCGACATGGCCGCTGAACGCGGGGAAAGCGTCGCGTTCACGGCGCTGTACGCGTCCAATCTTAAAAAGATGGCGGACCTCGTCGAAGAAGTCTGCCGGAGACAAGCGGTCAAAAAGGTCCCGCTCCAGAAAGAACTGCTTCTACTTCTTGATCGCGTGTCCCCTAAAAAAGTCAATTACCACTCCACCGGCGATAAAGTCAGGCGGATGCATCGCTATTTCGACGCGGTGGAGCCCGAGCCCTACGGCAAAAAAACGGAGGTCGTCGTCGCCAAGCTCGTGTCCGACCTTAGGCAAAAAAGCGAGTTTCTTACCGAATGGATACGCCGCAAAGAGTGGCACTCTACACAGGCCGGCGATAGTTTCTACAACGGCTACTACGACAACCATGGACGGCGCGTCGAGGGTGATTTTCCAAACGGCATGCGGCTCACGCTGGCCGGGCAGGTCTTCCCGATCATGAGCGGCGTGGCTACCGTGGAGCAGACGCAGGAGATTTACAAAACGGTCAAAAAATACTTAAAAGACAAAGAGTACGGCGGTTTTCACCTGAACACAAACTTTCACGAGATACGCCCCGACCTCGGGCGCGCGTTCTCGTTCGCCTACGGGGAAAAAGAAAACGGCGCCTTCTTCAACCACATGGTCGTGATGTTCGCGAACGCGCTCTACCAGAGAAACTTTGCGAACGAGGGCCGCGAAGTCCTGGATTCGATCTTCCGCATGTGCTCACGCACGGAAAAAAGTAAAATTTATCCCGGGATCCCGGAATACTTCAACGCCGAAGGGCGCGGCATGTACCATTACCTCACGGGTTCGGCAAGCTGGTACCTTCTGACGATGCTGACCCAAGTGTACGGCGTGCGCGGCCATTACGGGGACCTGGTCCTGGCGCCCAAGCTCACGCAAAGCGACTTCCACCAAGGCACAGCGGTCTCGGTGGAGACTGTGTTCGCCGACAGAAGGATCAAGGTGGTTTACAAAAACGCCAAAAAAATCCCTTACGAGCACACCTGCGTGACAAAGATTGAGATGAACGACAAAGAACTCAAAGGCCTTGAACTCAATAAAAAAGAGGCGCTGATTCCCAGGGAACTTCTTTTGAAATACGCCAAAAAAACAGCGAATCAAATCACGGTTACCCTGGAGTAAATGAATTAGAGTATAATTGGTTCGACGCGCCCCTACGGGGCTTGCTCACCACAAGAAAATTTAGCTGCGCATCCTGAGCAAGTAAGGAGCGAAGCGACGAACGCGTCGAAGGATTGCCCTGTTGTGTAATGGTAGCACGGCAGCCTCTGGAGCTGCTTGTCTTGGTTCGAATCCAAGCGGGGCAGGGATTTTTAAATTTTGCGGAAGTGGCGGAACTGGCATACGCGCATGTTTGAGGGGCATGTGCCTTACGGCTTGGGGGTTCAAATCCCCCCTTCCGCACGTTTTAAAAATGGACAGTCCTATTTTTGGGACTGTCCATTTTTTGCGGAAGGGGGGATTTTGAAAAATCGGCAAATCCCGTCTTAAATCAATTTGGTAATTCTTCGAAGACGATCCGCCGCTTTTCTTTTGCCCAGTAAATAAACGGTGTCAAAAAACCCTGGACTAACCGTACGGCCTGTTAATGCCACGCGTGAAGGGTGAATAAATTCTTTCCCCGACATTCCTAATTCTTTCATTAACAAGCGGCTCTTCTCTTCAATAATCTTTGTTTCGAATTGAGAATCAGGGATACTTTCGAGAAGATCGGCATATTTTAAAAAGCAATTCTTCAGACGATTATCTCTTTTAAGCTCTTCAAGTCCTTCACCTGAAGGAATAACCACTTCTTCAAAAAAGAAAGCAGCTAGCTCCGGAAACCGAGCAAGCCTAAAAACTCTTTCTTGAAATAAAGAGACGAGCTTCTCTAACCAGGCACGGTCTCCTGCCAGTTTATCGTAGCCACAGTTCTGTAAATACGGGATCAACTTATCCGTCAATTCAGCTAGGGGCAATTTCCGTACATACTGCCCATTCATCCACTCGAGCTTTTCCCGGCTGAACACCGCTCCGGTCTTCAGCACGCGTTTAAGCTCGAACTTTTTCACAAGCGCTTCGCGCGACAGGATCTCCTCGTTGTTGCCCGGAGACCACCCGAGCAGCGTCAGATAATTCACGACGGCCTCGGGAAGAAAACCTTCCGCCAGATAATCACGGATGCTCGTCGCGCCGTGCCGCTTGGATAGGCGCGAACGGTCCGGCCCCAGAATCAGCGGGATATGGCAAAACACCGGCTTCTTGAAACTCAGAGCCTCGTAGAGCGGCAGCTGCTTCGGCGTGTTGGAGATGTGGTCATCGCCGCGTATCACATGCGTGATGCCCATGTCCGCGTCGTCGCAGACCACGGCGAAATTGTAGGTGGGGCTTCCGTCGGACTTGAAAATCACCAGATCCTCGGCCAGCGACGGATGCGCTTCCAGATCAAACTCGATCGCGCCGTGCAGCAGGTCCTCAAAAACCACCTTGCCCGTTTTCGGCATGCGGAATAAAATCGCCGGACCATCCGTGTAGGCGAGCCCCTTTTGAATCAATTTCTCGGCCGTCTGCCGATAATAGTCGGTACGTTTGCTTTGAAAAACCAGCTCGCCGTCCCATTCAAGGCCAAGTGCTTTGAGACTCGAGAGGATCTCGTCCAAAAACTCGTCTTTGGAGCGCTCCCTGTCCGTGTCTTCGATGCGAATATAAAATTTGCCGCCTTCATGGCGGGCGAAGAGCCAGTTGAAAAGCGCGGTACGCGCACTTCCGACGTGGAGAAAACCCGTCGGGCTGGGGGCGAAACGGACTTTAACCGAGCTCAATGTCTATCCTCGGTATCTTTCCGTCGCGCACGCGCTCGGCGTGGGGACTCGGGACCGTGTCGCCCCTAAATTCCGCGGTATTGCCGCGTGAGTCTTTCAGCGTGATTTTTTTCACGCCGACGCGCCATTTGCCGAACGTGTCCAGACGCTTCGGATTGTGATAAAACACCAGCGTCTTTCCGAGAAAAATAAACGCGAGGCCATCTTTGGGCACACGGACTTTCGTCGGGTCGTCCTCCCTATGATGGAGCAGCCGCGTAGTGTCTTCTTTGAGAAAGAAAGACGCGGGAAGGTTCGGCTGAAAACGCAGCGCCAGTTTCTTGTCCCTATCCAGAAAAAACGGCCGCTTGCCGACATTCATCAAAAGCCACATCGATACAAACTCCGCCGTGGAGCCCGAAAGACGCGCCACAAAACCCCCACCATGCAGCGACTGGTCAGGAAAAACACTTGAGACGATAAACGAGGAGTTTTCAAGGATACTCCGCCCGTAACGCGCCGGCGGCTGAAACGGCACCAGCGTTTTTTTAAAGTCTTTGAAAAATTCCTCGGCCATGCCGCTTTTAAGCATCTCGAGAAGAAATTTGTATTCCATGTGTAACCACACCGACTCGTTTTCCAGCCACCCTGGCGTAAAGACCCGGGCCCTCCCGATCTCAAGCGGAGCCGATGCGAGCGGCGCGTTGACTTTATACATGCCAAGCTTGGCGTCGTAGAGCTTGCTCTGCCGAACCGCCTGGAGCAGACGTTTTTTCCTGTCCGGGTCTTTCTCCATCTTCAGCGCGTGGACGGGACCCTCGAGAAAAAGCGGAAGCGCCTTTTGATCGAACGCAGTCGGCCACACCCTCACCGGCGAGGAACTTTTGAGCACTTTATAAGAAAGCACCGGATTCTCAAAATAGCTGGGATACAATCCTTGGCTTCTATCCCAGGCTTTTTCGAGACCCATTTCTATTTTCTCCCGCGCGTGCTCCAGAAACGAGCGGATTCCGGAAAAGGATATTTTTCTCTGGCGGCCCGACACGCCAAAACGCGTTTTCTCGCGAAAGACTTCCTTAGCGCGCGAAGCCGTGTCCCAAAAATGGAGGAGATCTTTTCCTTTGGAGGAGAGATGCGCCCGCAACGTGTGGTCCAGTTTTTCGACAAGCTCGGCAATCTCCACCGGGAAGGTCTCCCCTTCCTCTACATCGGGTTGGTTTCCCTCGATGGCCTGTATCAGGAAAAGAGCCAGGCGCTTAAGCTCAAACGTCTCGCTGAGCGAAGAACCCAAAAGACCCGGCAAACCGTTCAGCGCGTCATACCAAGACGGTTTGTCGGCCTCCATCTCTATCCCCACCCCCCGCGGATCAAGCGAAGCGAGTTTGTTCGCAAACAAACACACCAGCTTCACGAACAACGTCGTGCGGTAAATCTCGCCGCTTCCGAACTGCGTTCGAACCAAGAAAGGTTGGTGCTGGCAGTGCCGCATCCGGCTTATCTTTTCCTCGTCCTTTACGACGGCCTGGTATTGCCGTACCGCACCGGGACTTTTTAGAAAATATTTCTCATTCCTGGCGCGGACGCGGTGGTCGCCGTCGTGGAATGTAAATTCTTCCTTCTCAAATAAAAGCTCTTTCTCAAATTCCGGATAAATCGCCAGATAACTTTCAATCAGGTCCAAATTGTATGTCCAGTGGTCCACCCAAAATCCTTCCCCGTGCTCGGCCTCGTCGCCGCACGCCAGAAACGGGCTGAGCCCTTTGAGCAGGCGGCCGAAGTGGGCCTTGGCGACAAGGCCCTGCTCCTCCAAAAACAGGCACAGGGCGCCCAGCGTAAAGGGCTTTGAGAAAAACGCCGCGCAGGATGCGAGATCTTTTGCTTTTAAAAACTTTCGAAGTACCGCTTGGCATTCCTTGGATTGCTTCAGCGTATAAACGGTTCCTTTGACGACTAAGGGATTAAAACCGTCGAGCTGCAAAAGGTTTAGAAAAATCTTAATATTCAGATCTCTGACGCGTGGCTCAAACCAGACGTCGCTGCGGCGGTTTTGATTGATGTCGCGGTAATTGCCATCGCCTTGCGCGAAGTAAGCGGGCTCCACCAAAAAGCGGTTGTAGTCCCTCTCCAAATCCCCATGCTTGCGGGAATACACATAAAAAACAAAATCCGGGCCGCCGCCTCCAAGACACACTGGCAGGCCGCCGCGCAAGACATTGTCCAGATA
>JAHFFL010000085.1 GCA_023247955.1 Candidatus Omnitrophota bacterium | reverse complement strand
TGCGGCGATCCCGTCGCCGGAATTCGCGGCGGTCACGCCGGATTCTGAATATGTCCGGAGAACCGGCGTCGACGATATTTTAAAGAAGGCGCTCGATGGCGGGCGCGTCGGTATTGACGAGGGGGTTCGTCTTTACCATGAAGCCGCTCTCCACGATCTGGGCCGCGTGGCCAATGCGCTGAACCTTCGCCGGAATCCTGAAGCAGATCGGCGCGCCACGTTTATCGTCGACCGCAACATCAACTACACGAATTTTTGCTACACGCTTTGCAAGTTTTGCGCTTTTTACAGGCTTCCGGGCGATAAAAAGGAAGGTTATTTGCGTACCGGGGAAGAAATTTTCCAGAAGATCGAGGAACTTCTTGCAATTGGCGGGACACAGGTGTTGCTGCAAGGCGGACACCACCCAGAGCTTGGTATTGACTACTACGAGAATCTGGTGCGCGCGGTCCATGCGCGTTTTCCGCAGGTGCATATCCATTCTTTTTCCGCTTCCGAAGTCTGGCATATCTGCAAGGTTTCCAAACTGACGCCGAAAGAAGTGTTGACGCGGCTTAAAGCCGTGGGCCTGAACAGCCTGCCCGGCGGCGGCGCCGAAATTCTTGTCGACCGCGTGCGGCAGATCGTCAGCCCTCTCAAGACGAAGGTGGCTGAGTATTTTGAAGTGCATCGCGCGGCGCACGAGATCGATTTGAAGAGCACGTCGACGATGGTGTACGGGCTCGGGGAGACGATTGAGGAGCGGATGATGCATTTCGACGCTTACCGGACAATGCAGGACCGGACCGGAGGTTTCCGCGCGTTTATCCCGTGGAGTTTTGAGTCCGAATCCACTGAGATGTCGATGCCCAGAAGAACCGGCAGCGAGTATTTGCGCATGGTCGCGCTTTCGCGCATCATGCTTGACAACGTCCCGCATTTGCAGGCTGGCTGGGTGACCGAGGGCCCCAAGCTTTCGCAGATGGCGCTGCTTTACGGCGCCGATGACTTCGGCGGGATTCTGATGGAAGAAAATGTCGTGAGCGCCACCGGCAGCGACCGGCTCTACTCCGGCGTGACCAAAGAGGAGGCGATACGCCTGATCGCCGAATCCGGAAAAATTCCCATCCAGAGAAACACCAACTACGAGATCGTCAAAGTCTTTTCTCCGCAGGCGGAACAGGTTTTGGTTTAATTCATGTCTTCGTCGGTCCCTTTTCTTGATCTCGTGCGGCAGCACCGATCTATTCGCAAGGAAATTAAAGAAGCGGTGGGTGGGGTGTTGGAGTCTCAGCGTTTTGTCCTGGGAGAGAACGGCCGCGCCTTGGAAAAGGCGGTTGCGAAATACTCAGGAACTAAATTCGCCGTAGGGCTGGCTTCGGGGTCCGACGCGCTGTATCTGGCGCTCTGGGCCATGGGGGTAGGTCCGGGGGATGAGGTGATTACGACGCCGTTTACTTTTTTTGCGACGGCAAGCGCGATCTCGCGGCTTGGCGCCAAACCTGTTTTTGCGGATATTGACGCCAAGACTTTTAATCTCGATCCTTCTCAAATCTGTTCTAAAATCACTTCGCGCAGCAAGGCGATTGTCCCCGTGCATCTTTTCGGATTGTGCTGTGACATGGACGGGATTTTGGGCGCGGCAAAAAAACACGGGCTGTCGGTCGTGGAGGACGCCGCGCAGGCATTCGGCGCGGAATATCGCGGTCGCCGCGCGGGGTCGATGGGGGACATCGGCTGTTTTTCTTTTTATCCGACCAAAAATCTCGGCGCCGCCGGCGACGGCGGGATGCTTGTCACTTCCTCCGCGCAGCGGGACCAAAAAGTACGTCTGAAGCGCGACCACGGTTCAAAAATCAAATACCATCACGAACTTATCGGAATCAACAGCCGCCTGGATGAGCTGCAGGCGGCCATGCTTCGCGTGAAATTAAAATACGTCGGAAAGTGGAACGCCAAGAGACAGCGAATCGCCGCGCGCTACAACGAGGCCTTTAAAAATCTGCCGCTTCAGATCCCGTTTACGCCGGACGGTTATCAGCACGCGTGGCATTTGTATTCGGTGCTTAGTCCGAAAAGGGAAGCACTGTCGCGGTTTTTGGAGATAAAGGGAATTGGCGCCGCGGTTTATTATCCTTTGCCGCTGCATCTTCAGCCGTGTTATCGTTCGCTCGGATATCACGCGGGGGACTTTCCCGTCAGCGAGAGGGTGGTCCGTGAGATCTTGGCGCTTCCGATGTTTCCCGAGTTGTCGGGAGCTGAGCAGGACCGCGTGATTGCGGCCATCCGGATGTTTTTTAAACGATGAACCCCCGGAGTGATGGGGCTCAAAACGCGGCTCTTTTTTATTATGCGGCCAGTATTTTTGCGCTGTTTCTGATTCCAGGAGCCAAGCTTTTTTGGCACGAGACTAATCTTCCCCCACTTGTGCCCCAAGTCCGGCTTGTGATCAATCTTCTTTATCTTAATCTGGCGGCTGCTTTTTTTATCTTGGCGCGGCGCTTCGCAGGCAAGCCGCTTCCGCGCGTGAAATGGTGGGCGATCTTTTTCCTGATTGCCGTGGGCCTGTGCGTGATCTACCCGGTTTTTTCGGGTGATCTCATGGAGTATCTGGTTCGCGGACGGATTCTCGGGGTTTACCATCAAAGCCCTTACCAGCATGTGCCTGCCGAGTTTCCGAGTGACCTCCTCTATGCGTATTCAACGTGGAAGATAAACCCGGACTGTTATGGACCGCTGCTCGTTGCGCTCGAGACGATACCGGCGTTATTTTTTGCAAATTCCGTGACGGGTATGGTGTGGTTGGAGAAGATGATCTTTTTGGGGTTTATGGCATTCGGCGCTTATTTCTTTACGCGTCTGGCGTCGGAGTTTGGTCGAGCGGAAAAAACGAGCGAATCCACGGTGCTTTTTGCGCTTAACCCGCTGTTGTGGGTCAGCACGGTCATCGACGGCCACAACGATATCGTGATGTTGTCGCTGACACTTGCCGGAGTTTATTTTTTTATGCGAAAAAAATTCACGCACTGCTTTCTTTTGTGCACAGCGGCTTTTCTTGCCAAGTACACGGTGCTTCTCATTTTGCCGTTTTTGGTTATTGCCGCGATGAAACAAGAAGGCGCGAGGGAAGGTAAGTTTCCCTGGGCATTTGCGGCGAAGCAAATCATTTTAAATAGCGCGGTTGTTATGCTTGCCTTTTGGCCGCTCTGGGGAGGAAAGGGGACGTTTCTGGCGTTGATCCGGGCAAGCGGCTGGTTTTATACGAACACGATTCCTTACGCGGTGCATCAGGGGTTCTCCATGCTTGGGCTGTCTTTGGACCCTGCGTGGTTTAAGTACGGCTTCGTCGCCGTTTTCTTCGCTGTTTATGCGTATTGGCTTTGGATACAACTGGTGGAGAAGGAGTTTAACGCCCTTCGTTTTTTCAGGCGCCTCTGTCTTGTTTATCTGTGTTTTTATTTGACGATTATCAGCCCATTCGGATTTCAATATCTTTTATGGGCGCTCCCATGGCTTATCCTTTCTCATTGGCCGTTTGATCGGTTTTTGATCATAGGATATGCGTTCGCGGGGCTCTTTTCTTATTTTAAGAGGATGAATTACTTGCTGCTTCTTGCGTGCGCGGTTTATTTTGCGGCACTCGCGGTGCAACGCATGAGGACTTCACGACAAACACGGAGAATGTCCGTATGATTTACATTTTTTTGCCTGCCTATAATGAGGAAATCGCCCTTCCGCGTCTTGTCGGAAAGTTTGGCGAGACGCTCAAACAGGAGCCGGAGGGGTACCGGATCGTGGTGCAGGATGATGGAAGCACGGACCGAACTGTCGAAACTGCCGAGCGGCTTTCCAAAGAGTACCCGATAATCGTACTACGGCATGATAAAAATAAGGGCCTCGGCGAGACCATGCGGGACGGATTGGGTTACTTAGTTCGCACGATCTCCGATGAGGATGCCGTCGTCACGCTGGACTGTGACGATACGCATGAGCCGAAATTCGTCCCGCCGGCCGTCAGAAAACTGAGGACGGGTTATGATGTGGTTGTTTTGTCGCGCTTCTGCCAAGGAGGCGGGCAAGAAGGGCTTTCGTTCGTCAAGACTTTTTTGAGTCAGGGCGCCGGTCTTTTTCTGAAATTTTTTTTCCCGATCCGCGGTGTCAGGGAGTATAGCTGTAACTTTCGAATATTCAGTGGGGCGATATTAAAAAAAGCGGATCGAGTATTCGGGAGGGATTTTATCCGGCTGGCGCGTCTGGGTTTTGCGGTATCGCCGGAAATTTTGATCAAGATGCGCATGATTGGCGCTCGTATCGCCGAATCGCCGTTCACGCTGCGCTACGACCAGAAACCGACCAAGAGCAAAAACAACTCCTTTCGGACGATTCAGGGTTACTTTGCGCTTCTATGGAATTACTGGGGCCGCAGAGCTTGATAAAAGCGTGGGATTGTGTTAAAAAAGCTAAACCATGAGTGATGAGATCTTAAAACTCCCCTCGGACCAGGACAGCTCAGGCAGAAATCTCGGCAAGGAAGAGCTTTCACTGCTTCGCGAGGTTATTGAGTCCGGCGTGCTCAACAGCACCAAGGGCAGCAAGGTCAACGCGTTTGAAAAGGGGTTCGCCGAGCTTCATGGCACGAAACACTGCGTGGCGCTGGCCTCGGGAAGCGCGGCGGTTCACGCGGCGCTGGTAGCCCTCGATCCTGACCCTTTAAGCGAAATCATCACGACACCCATCACCGACATGGGCGCGATCACCCCGATTATTTATCAGAACTGCATCCCCGTCTTTGCCGATGTGGATCCCTTTTCTTATAATGTGACGGCGGAGGCGATAGAAAAGCGGATCACGCCCAAAACCCGCGCGATTATCGTCACGCATCTTTTTGGAAACCCCTGTGAAATGGGACCGATCCTAGCGCTTGCCGCGCGCCGTCGTATTCCCGTGATTGAGGACTGTGCCCAGGCCTTCCTCGCGGAATATCACGGCAAAAAGGTCGGCACCCTCGGGGACATCGGCGTGTTCAGCATGCAGCAGGGCAAGCACATGACGACCGGCGAGGGAGGGGTGGCCGTCACCGCAAACGACGACTATGCCCGGCGTATTCGGCTCTTTGTGAATAAGGCCTGGGGCTATGGCGACAAGAACCCCGACCATTATTTTCTCGCGCTGAATTACCGGCTCACCGAGCTTCAGGGCGCCGTGGCGCTAGCGCAGCTTGGAAAACTCGACTGGGTCGTCAAGCAGCGCCAGGCGATGGCCCAGCGCATGGACGGCCACCTGAAAGCCCTCCGTGGGATACGCATTCCGACGCCTCCGAAGAATTCCACGCACGTGTATTGGAAATACTGCGTCGATGTGGATAAAGAGGCGCTTGGGTTTGACGTGGCTGAGCTCGCGCAGGCGTTAAAAGCTTTTGGGATCGCCTCGGCCCCGCGCTACATCCAAAAACCCGCGTTTCGCTGTCAGGTGTTGAAGGACGGCGTGACCTTCGGCAAGAGCCACTATCCGTTTACCGATAAACAGATCGCCGTTGGCCGGGATGAGGAATGGTGGAGGCGCGAATATCCCGGCTCTTATCAGGCGCTTTCGCGCGTATTGGTCCTGCCTTGGAATGAATTTTATACCGCCACCCACGTGGATTTTATCGCT
>JAHFFL010000084.1 GCA_023247955.1 Candidatus Omnitrophota bacterium | reverse complement strand
GGTACCGCGGTTTGGGTACCCACTCGATTTCCGCGGCGGTGCTGATAGGTTGGGCGCCTATCCCGAGCCAGGCGATCCCCATCGACGAAGAGACTTCTTTGATTTCCTCCAGATGTGAATAGAGCTCGGCTGCATTCTCATTCAGCGCGCTTGCCTTCCAGCCGCTCAGCTCAATTTGGCCGCCGGGCTCCAGGGTAATCGAGGAATCCTTCTTTCTCAGCGCAATCATATGAGATCCGGAGAAAACGGGCGTCCACCGGTAACGCCGGCAAAGCGCTTTAAAAATTGCCTCCACCCCCTTGGGACCTGAATAACGAATGGCCCGGCCAGTCTTTCGGTAGACGCCGATCTTTTCCCATTCCACCCCCACTTTCAGATCGGACTTCTCCTTACATCCGTCAACGAAATAACGTTCCAGTTCGTCGGGTATGTTATAATGAGCCGTTTTTAAAAATCCCATGGACATCGCGTTTTTACTCTATCCGACCGCCACGGTAAAAGTCAACGAGGACAGCTCCTTTTGGATCATGCACGAGCTCTCTCGTCGCGGTCACCGGGTGTTTCATTTTGAAAGTAAAGACCTCTTCGCAGCGGGCGGCTTGCCGCGCGCGTTTTTGACCGCTTCGCGCCTCGACCCACGCAGAGGATTTTTACCGTCAAGGCCTCTTCGCGCGGCAACGGAGCTCTCCGCGATGGACTGTCTTTTTATCCGCAAAGAACCCCCGTTTAACAACGAATACCTTTATGCGCTGCAGCTCCTTGACCTCGTGCGAGACAGGGTTTTTATCCTCAACGACCCTCGTGGAATTGCTTGTTGTAACGAAAAAATATTCGGCATGAACCTGAAAAAATTCCTTCCGGAGTCGATCATCACTCAAAATCCTGATCTTGTGAAAACCTTCATCAAGGCCCTCGGTAAAAAAGTGGACGTCAAGCCCCTCAACAACAAGGCGGGAACCGGAATTTTTTTCACTTCCCGGGAAGACAAGAACCTCCCCTCGCTCCTTGAGATCGCCACTCGCGGAGGCAGTAAGAAAGTGCTGGCACAGCGTTTCGTCTCCTCTTCCGGCGGCGGCGACAAACGCGTACTCATTCTCGACGGAAGACCGATCGGCGCCTTTTTGCGTAAGCCCCCACGATCGGATTTCAGAGCAAATCTGAGCGTCGGGGGCAGTATGCATCGGACGCGTCTCTCCCGGCTGGACCGGCGGCTCGTGGAAGAATTGGCTCCTCTGCTTCTGGCAAACGGCCTGTATTTTGTCGGAATCGACGTGATTGGGGATTATCTTTCCGAAATCAACGTGACAAGCCCTTCGGGGATCCCTGAAATCAACGCGCTTGACCGCGTTCATCTGGAGCGGCTGGTGGCTGACTTTATCGAGAGCCGGTCACGCCGAAGGCCCGGCCGTTGAGTCCTTTACGGTCTTCTGACCGCAGACGCTTTTGAGCGTGTACGCGGGCGCTTCCTTCATCCCCTCCTCATAGGGCATCATGACGATCGTATCCCAAGGGCAATGCCTCGCGCAAAGGGCGCAGCCGATACAGCGCGACAAATCCACTTCAACGACCTGCTGCATCTGCGTATGCCGCGCCCCCGGGACGATCTCAATGCAGTCCACAGGGCAAAACACGATGCAGGCCTCGCAACCCGTACAGCCGCTCTGTTCGATGACCGCGAGTTTTGGCGGCGCTTTTTTACGCGGAGGTTTGCTGGCCCGCTCACCGGCAACGGCCTGTGCCTTGGACAGGGATTCCGGATTTTCAAAATCCATATTCATATTTTAGAAGTCCCGCGCGCTAAAAAATACCCCAGGACAAAAACCGCAAAAGAACCCGCCAACACACCGATAGCTGCCTTTTCATTATGGTCAAAGTGGCTTATCCAAATGGCGCTAGGTAGCGTCAGCAGGCCTGCAAACTGAAGCGTCCGGCCTATCCTATAACACATTGTTTTCATGACCGGTTCCTTGGCTTGCCACGCCATCAAGACGCAGCCAGCCGCGGGTCTCAAAAAGCGGGAGCCTGTCCAGATTTGCCGGATTCAAGTCCACAATGTCGGCGACCAAAAAATCCAAAGTTTCCAACCCATACACTCCCAGCACTTCTTTTTTATTCAAAATAAATACGTGTTCGACCCGCCTGCCATTTTTTAAAATAGCCGTCACCAAATGACCGCAACGTACGGTTTCCGGGAGGTGCTTGAGTTTATTGCAGAGCGCTTGGCTCAGCGTGCGCTGGGAATCTCCAATGTCTACAGTCCGATAAGCGGAGGCAAGACTCCCTTTTTGAGCGGCCGCCCTCTCGCGAGCAATCCGGGCATCCTCGTACGCCTTGTCCACTTTCTGGTACATGACGATAATCAAGGGGACAAGAAAAATCATCCAAGTCCCGAATACGGCCGTCACCCAAAGAATGGGCGTTCCTTGTTGATCCATAGCTCCCACGTGCCGGGCAATAAACCGTGTCCAGAAAAAGCAGGAGACAAAAAACGAGAAAATAGTCAGCAGAATCCAGCCTAGCCACCACAAAATTGTTGAGGAGCCCTGTTGCTTACTCATCAAATGGCCGACCTAGAAGACCGCACATCCAGTCGCTTGGCGTCATGCAGCAGTTTTTGAATCGCTTTTGCATCGGTTGAATCGTAATAGCCGCGGATATTGGAGTCGGCGTCCACGAGCACAAAACGTAAGCTGTGCATCCCAAGGTCCCCCAAACTCCCCAAATGCACGCTGTTTGAGACATTATTCAGCGTTTCTTTGCTTCCCGTGAGGAAAAACCAACGGCCGGACTCGGCGGCATATTTTTTCGCGTATTCCGCGAGGGCTGCGGGGCTGTCTCTCTCAGGGTCCACCGAAAACGATACCAAGCGGATATGCCCCAGGGACTTTTGAAAACCTCCCATTTTAACGCTCATTACCGGACATGCCCCGGCGCAACGGCTGAACATAAAATTGGCTATCCACGGCTTGCCGGACAAGGTTTGGCGCGTCACTTCCGATTGATTCTGGTCAAGCAACGCAAAATCACCTACTTGCCCGTACACCGGCAAAACCGTCTTGCCGGAACGTTTGGCCTGCTCAAGATTAGCGCTATAAAGGGCGGCCAAGGCAAATGCGTTGATGATCAAGACGGCTACAAGGAAACCTTTTCTCATCAAGCCCCCTCTCTCTAAACCTTGTCGGCTATCATCACGCAGATAACCGTCAGAAGATAAATAATGGATGCCGGCACAAAGCGCTTGGCTTGCAATAGTTTTCTGACGAACAAACAAACCGCCAGCCACAATAAAAGCGAATTAGAGAAAAAGATAACTGAGAAATAAACATTTCCTGACAAGCCGATCAAAGAAGGTAAAAGACTGGCGCCCCACAGGAAGAGGCAGTAAAGAACCATCTGGGCCCCTATCCAGACTCCCCTTTCATCCAAAAGACAAACCATGCGAAGCCCGCTTTTCAGGTAATCCTCACGATAGACCCAAGAGATCGCTAAAAAATGAGGGAGTTGCCAGAGAAAAAGAATCAAAAACAGGACGGCAGCTCTTTCGCCAAGCGGCCGCCCCGCCGCGGTCCACCCCATCACCACTGGGAGAGCCCCCGCCACGGCGCCGATAAAAGTGTTGAGAGCGGTTTTTCTCTTAAGAGGAGTATAAACCAACACATAAATCGCGAGCGTAAAGACGGCAAGAGCCGCCGTAAGCGTATTGGTCAGAAAAAATAAATGAGCCACTCCGACCAAAGAGATGGCCATACCAAAAACTAGGGCGCTTTTCGCGTCGAGTTTGCCGCTGGGCAAAGGCCTCCCCTCAGTCCTTTTCATTTTTGCGTCAACGTCTCTTTCCATAAACTGATTGAGGGCGTTTGCTCCGCCGCCGACCAAGGCGCAACCCAAAAGCGTGTGAGTAAGCCGCAGGAGAGGCACTTTGCCTTCCGTGGCCATCACAAATCCCAACGCCGTGGTGGCGAGCGCCATCAGCATCAAGCGTGGTTTGGTCAATTGAAAAAAATACCCCGCTTTAGAGCGATGAGGGACAGGTTTTTTTAAATGGCGAAAATAACGGAGCATCAATAGCATGGCCGCGCAAAGGGTCAATGCGCCGGTGGCCTGGTGCGCGGTCACCAAAAGAACCTGTCCTTTCCCTACCAAAGCCCCGATGCCCAAAGCGATCTGTAAAAAAACCAACGACGCCAATATCAAGGTGTTGGAAAAGAAACGTTCTTTGACCGCTTCCTCGCGGCTGCACGCGAAAAGCAAAACCAGGACCTGAAAAAAAATCGAGGAGGCGGTCAGGACATGGGCGATCACCATGAATTCCTGCCGCTGCCCGTGGCGAATCAGGGCTCCAAGAATCAGTTGAATAAAAATAAAACAGGCCGTCGATACTGAAAGACGTTGAAAAAAAACCGCACGATTGGACTCCAAGGGTCTTGCCTGCCGCCACTCTTTCGAAGTAAAAAGACTGATGGCCGATACCCAGGAGAAAAAGCTTTGAGCAAGACACGCGTGCGTGACGGACGCCGCAAGCGGAAGAAAATAAAGGACCGTAATTCCTCCGAGCAGGGCCTGGAGAAGCACCGCTGCAAAAGCACTGACCCCGAACCATCGCAGCCATTTTCGCTCTTCCTTTTTCAAGAGCAGCACCATCAAAACCAGCGTCAAAAGAGCGACCACCCCCGCGATCATCCGGTGGGTGTGCTCAAAGCGAATCCCTCCCACCATCGGTGGGAATACCTTCCCATAAGACAACGGCCAGTCGGGCACGGACAGGCCGGATCCCGTGCTTGTCACGAGCCCCCCCGCGACTATCAGAAGAAAGGTGGCAAACGCCACTCCTATCGAAAAACGGTGTATCCGGCGATTATCCATCGAAAATAGAGGCGATTGATCGTTATCCCTTAAATTTGAAATCCGCGCTCTGGTCCTGGTCGGTGACCGTCACATTTTGGGTCATCGTGCCGTATTTTTCGTGCCAGGCCTCCAACACATAGCTTCCGGACGGAAGGTCTTTGATCTGAAAAGAGCCGTCTTCCCCGCTGACGCTAAAGAACGGATGCTCCAGGACGCCGACATAAGCGGTCATCCACGGATGCACCTCGCATTTAATTTTTACCATCACCTCCGGTTTGTTGAAAGATTTTTTAAGTTTCATCCCCTTCATGGGCATGCCTAGATTGAACTCCTTGCTGCTCTTTGGCAGCGCATGCACATTATGCAGAGTGTCGTCGCTGTTGAGAATCTGAAGGGGTTGGTTAACCTGTATCCCGAAAACCTTCGGGCTATACTGACAACCGTTTTGGTCGAAAACAACCGGTTCTTTCGGCGGTTCATAAGCCTTCCCTGCCGGCCCTTCTTTAACATAAACAAACACGTTTTTCAGGGTTCCATTCGTATTGATAATCACCTGATCCGGCGTAATTCCGTTCGGATGCACCATCTTGCACTTGGGATCCGCGTCCGCCTTGATCATTTCGGCAGCCGGCGGCTGGCCTTCAAAATAAACTTTCCCGGTGATTGCCGCAGCAAAAACATTGGGCTGCGCAAAGAAAACAGCCGCCAAAACAACCCCATAAAATCCCGCGGTTTTTAAAAAGCGTCTATTTTTCATTTTCTCCATTCTCCTTATTTATTTGAATTTTCGCTT
>JAHFFL010000083.1 GCA_023247955.1 Candidatus Omnitrophota bacterium | reverse complement strand
CCACCGGATCTCACTTGGGCGCCGTCGGGCGGATCACGGTAGTCGTCAATCAGGTCGCCATCCATGTAATCCGCGACATAACTGCCGTCCGGCCTTTTGGCATCGCAGCAAATCTGCTGGCAATCACCTGTTCCCGCCTGCGCGTAGGTGATCGTGTACGTGGCCGTGCTGGCCTTAAGCCTGCCCCAGCGCGCATTGCCTTGGCTATCCACCGACATCAATACTTTTCCGGCCTGCGGCGACCCGCCGGAAACAGCAAAGCTTTCGGTTTTTAGATTCTGGTAATCCCCCTCGGGGGAGGGGACAAGACCAACGACTTTTTCGTCGGCCTGAGAATTTGAGCAAAATCCCGCCAAGGCTAATATTGCCACAAGTAATGTCAGCTTTTTCATAACTACCTCACTGTTTCTGACTTCTTCACTTAAGAATTTCTTTTGTCCATAGTCCCTACTTCAAGTTTACCCAATGAGCGGTCATTTATCAATAGATGTTCTCTCCTAAGGGGGTTGTCGGGTGTAACTTCATGTGTTATAATCAGGACCAATACTCGGTAATTTTTCACTCACTGGAATAGTTTAAGTCAATATTTATCAGTAGGTTATAGTACATCGTGCCTTCTAAGGACGACCTCAGACGCCGCATCAAGACGCTTCTTGAAAACCAGTCTTCCAACGAGCGATTAGAAAAAAGCCGGGTCATTGGGGAAAAACTGTTCGGTCTCGCGGCTTTCAAACAAGCGCGTTGCGTGTGTTTTTATCTATCGATGCCGAAGGAAGTGGACACCTCTTTCATGGTGGACAAGGCCTTGGCTATCGGAAAAAGAGTGGTTTTGCCACGCTGTGATGCAGCGACGACCGAGCTTCGCTTGTACGAGGCACGTGATCACCGGGCTCTCGAGAAAAACAATTATGGGATTCTCGAGCCGGCGCCGGATCGATCAACTTTGGTGGATGTGACTGAGGTGGATTTGGTGGTGGTGCCGGGACTAGTTTTTGACAAACAAAATAACCGGCTCGGCCGCGGCAGAGGTTTTTACGATCATTTTTTAAAAACGCTGAAGCCCGGTGTACAAAAGGTGGGGTTGGCTTATGGATTTCAAGTGGTGGATACGGTGCCGGTCGACGCGAAGGACGTGCGTCTGGATCTGGTACTGACGGAGTAAGGTATGGGGATGGATTCGATGATCATTTTCGGTGTGTTCGCGGTCCTCGCGGCGGCTGGAGCTTTTGGACTCGGGTTTTTTGTTCGCAAGCGTTTTGCCGAACGGCTGATCCGCACGGCCGAGTCCAAGGCCCGTGAGATCCTCGTGACGGCCAAGCGCGAAGCCGAAGCCGTTCAAAGGCAGGCGGACAAAAGCAGCAAACAGTATTTGGCGGCCGTGCAGACTGATTTCGAAAACAAGATTGCCCAGACCAAGCGTGATCTCGAGAACTTAGAGAAGGTTTTGGGCCACAAGGAAAATATAGCGGACCGGCGGCTCCAGGACCTCGATAAAAAGGAAAGAGAAGCCCTTTTTAAACTGCAAGAGGCGACGCTGAAAGAAAAGTCCCTCGCGGATAAGGAAAAGGTGCTCGAGCTGTCGATTGAGGAAGAGCGTCGCCTACTTCAAAACATTTCGGGACTCGACGCGGAGGAAGCGAAGAAAGAACTTCTAAAACGCATGGAGATCGATATCCGAAGCGACGCGGGCCGGTTGATTCGGGAAATCGAAGAGGGAGCCGAAAAGGAAGCGGACCGAAAAGCCAAGAAGATTTTGAGTCTTGCGATGCAGCGCTGCGCCGCGGCGCACACGGTGGATTCGACGGTCACAGTGGTCCGGCTTCCGAGCGAGGAAATGAAAGGGCGGATTATCGGAAAGGACGGCAGGAACATCAAGACCTTTGAGACGCTTACCGGCGTGGATGTTGTGATTGACGACACGCCGTCGGTGGTGACGCTGTCGGCGTTTGACGGCGTGCGCCGGGAAGTTGCGAGGATTGCGCTCGACGAACTGGTCAAAGACGGCCGCATCCAGCCCGCGCGCATCGAGGAAGTCGTGCAAAAGACCAAAAAAAATATGGAGATGGTGCTGAAAACAGAGGGCGAAAAAGCGCTCGAGGAAGCCAATTTAAACCACATGCATCCGGAGCTTGTGAAGCTTCTCGGCCGTCTGCGTTACCGCTCGAGTTATGGGCAGAATGTCCTGGACCACTCACTTGAAGTGGCGTATCTGATGAATGTCATCGCGGGTGAAATGGGACTTGATCCGGTGTTCGCGCGCCGTGCAGGGCTTCTTCACGACATCGGCAAAGCGGTAAGCCACGAAGTCGAAGGCCCTCATGCGCTGATCGGAGGCGAATTTGCCAGACGCTACGGCGAACACCCCGACGTCATCCACGGGATTGAGGCGCATCACGAAGACATTGAGATAAAATCCGTTTGGCCGATGCTGGTGCAGGCGGCCGATGCCGTGAGCGCGGCCCGTCCCGGCGCCAGGCGCGAGAGCCTGGAAAATTACGTGAAGCGTCTCACCCAGCTTGAGGAAGTCGCCGACAAGCATCCCGGCGTCGAGAAGTCCTACGCGATCCAGGGGGGCCATGAGATTCGCGTGATCGTGAAGCCGGAACGCGTGCCGGAGGAGGCGCTTCCGGCGCTGGCGCGGGAGATTTCAAAAAAGATAGAAGGCACGCTGCAATTCCCTGGACAGATCAAGGTCACCGTGATCCGCGAGACGCGCGTGGAAGACGTGGCGAAGTAACACGCATTTCGGTCATTTGAATTTTGGATTTGGAGTTTGTTTAGGGCTTCGATATTCGAATTTCGAATTTAAGGATAAATATGCTTAAGATCTTAATGATCGGGGACACTTACGGCGAACCCGGAAGAAAGGCGGTGGAAGTTTTTGTACCGCGCATGAAAAAAGAGGGCTTGGTCGATTTTGTGGTATGCAACGCCGAAAATTCAGCTGGCGGCGCGGGACTTACCGAAGGTGTCGCGCGTGAGCTTTTTCAAAACGGCTGTGATGTGCTTACCGGCGGTGATCACTTCTTTGACAAGAGAAAGGAAATCGAGGACTATGCGAAGCGCGAGCCGCGTGTCGTGCGTCCCGCGAATTTTCCCAAAGGCCTCGCGAGTGCAGGTTCCTGCCTGGTCGAATGCAGGGGGACCAAGATAGGGGTCTTGCACGTGGCTGGCCAGGTGTTCATGCGGTACCACTTCAGCTCTCCCTTTCTCGCCGCGGATGAGGAAATCGAAAAGTTAAAAAAACAGGGCGCGTCGGTGATCCTGGTCGACATGCACGCCGAGGCGACCAGCGAGAAGGCGGCGATTTCGTGGTATCTCGACGGCCGCGTCTCGGCGGTGGTTGGAACGCACACGCATATCCAGACCGCCGACGAACGGGTCACGAAGAAAGGAACCGCCTGCCTGACCGACCTCGGCATGACGGGGCCGTATGACTCGATTATCGGCGCGGAGAAACAGCCCATCCTCGAAAAGTTTTTGACGCAGATCAACGCGCGCAAGGAAGTCGCGCAAAACGACGTCAAACTTTGCGGCGCAATTATCTCGGTGGACGAGCGAACCGGCAAAGCGCTGGCCATCGAACGCGTACAGAGAAACCTTGAGTGATGGGCAAACGAGTTCTGCCCCACCCTATGTCCCCTCTCATTTCTTTGCCTTCCAGGTCCTGTGGCTTGTTTGGTAAATGCCGGGAGCCCCTCGGCAAAATAAAAAAACTCGGCGCTAGGCGCGCCTCGGACAGTTTTTATTTTGCCGTCTCCCGGGGCATTTGACCAAACAAGCCACAAGCCCGGACCAATGGAAGGCAAATAAACGAGACGGGGCATTGACACTCAAGCCACTTGGCGCGGGTGGCGAGCTTTGTCCGAGCACGGCACAGGCGAGGCGAGCGCCATGGAGACCTATTTATTCTTTAAACACACGCGAGCCGAGACTATGAGCATGTATTTTCCTCGGAGGGGAAAATCATGCGTCCGGGCGAGGACAATGCGAGCCAGGCCCCGCGCCAAGAGGCGAGGATAATGGTTCGCCTGCAGGAGAAGCCATTTGCTAGGACTGAGCTTATGCTAGAGACTGAGCGGCAGGTATTTTCGGTTTCGGATATTACGCGGAACATCCGTTTTGTTTTGGAAGAGCGATTTACGGGCGTGTGGGTCGAGGGCGAGCTCACCGGGTTCAAGTGCCACACTTCGGGCCATCGATACTTTTCACTGAAGGACGAGTCGGCGCAGATTCAGTGCGTGATGTTCAGCCGCGAGAACCGGTCGGTTTCGTTCGAGATGCAGGATGGCCTCAAGGTTGTCTGCTTCGGCCGCGTGAGCGTCTACGCTCAGCGTGGGCAGGTCCAGCTTTATGTGGAGCGCATTGAGCCCAAGGGGATCGGCGCACTTGGACTTCGTTTTGAACAACTCAAAGAAAGACTCCGCGCCGAGGGTTTATTTGACCACGCTCATAAAAAAGAAATCCCCTTTTTGCCCAAAAGAATCGGGATCATCACTTCGATTGACGGCGCGGCGCTTAAAGACATCCTGCATGTGTTGGACCGGCGGTTCAGGGAGTCCCATCTTTTGATTTATCCGGTGCAGGTGCAGGGAAACGGCGCTGCGGCGTCCATCGCCGAGGCGATTGAGGATTTTAACCGGTGGGATGCCGCCGAGGTGTTGATCGCGGGCCGCGGCGGGGGAAGTCTCGAGGACCTGTGGGCGTTTAACGAGGAAATCGTGGCGCGTGCCATTTTTAATTCAAAGATTCCGGTCATCTCGGCCGTGGGGCATGAGGTGGATTTCACGATCGCCGATTTTGTCGCGGACCTGCGGGCGGCAACACCTTCGGCCGCCGCCGAGATCGTGCTGCCCGCCAAAGAAGATTTGGTTGTAAGGATAGACGAGCTGAAGATTCGAGTAATCCAGGCATTTTTATCCAAAATCAAATTGCTGCGCCAGACCTTGCAGGGTCTTTTATCCAGCCGCGGACTCAAAGACCCGCTCTCTTATTTTGAGACCCAGTCCCAGCGTGTGGATGAGCTGGTGAGGGCCCTGGCGACGCGCGTCCAGACGGCGCTGCGTTTTAAAAAAGAAAATTTAATCGCGATAGCCGGAAAGCTCGAGGCGCTTGGGCCGCTGTCGGTTTTGAAAAGAGGGTTCAGTCTTTCACTCAAGCTTCCGGAGGAAAAACTTGTCGTATCTTCGGGATCGCTTCAACCAGGTGACTGCGTGAAGACCAAACTCAGTCAAGGGTATTTCATCAGCGAAGTCAGAGAAACGGGAGGTTAGTATGGAAAGTAAGGAAATCGCTTTCGAAGTGGCACTCAAAAAACTGGAAGCCGTGGTCGAAAACCTGGAAAATGGCGAGCTGTCCCTGGAAGAGGCGCTCAAATCCTACGAAGAAGGGGTGCGCATGGCTGACATCTGCTCCAAACGGCTCGGTGAAGCCGAAAAAAAAGTGGAAGTGCTGATGAAAACCAATGCCGGAAAATTCAAGGCCGTCCCGTTTGAAGAAGCGGCGGAAACAAAACCAAAAAAGAAAAAATAGAGAGAGCACCAGGCACCAGGCACCGGACACCAGGATAATTTTTCTGGTGTTCTGGTGCTCCGGTCTCTGGTGCCCCAAGTGTTTTGGACATCAATAAGTATTTAGAAAAACAGTCCGC
>JAHFFL010000082.1 GCA_023247955.1 Candidatus Omnitrophota bacterium | reverse complement strand
TGCGGGTGGGCTTGATGCTCGGGGTCCTTTACGGATTGTTTTTGGGGGTGGTGGCGTTTATTTTGTATGGCGCGCGGTATGATTACCAGTTTTCCATTGTGGTGGGCCTGGGCATGTGCATCTCGATGACGGTTGCGGCGACGATGGGGTCTATTGAGCCGATTATTTTTAATCATTTCGGAATAGACCCTGCCACAGCCACGGGGCCTCTGATCACGACCATCACCGATATTTTGACGGTTCTGTGTTATTTTAGTCTGGCGACTTTGCTTTTGATTCCCCGATAAACTAAAACCTATGCTGACCAGCCGCCCGTTATACGGCTTTGTTCTCGTCATTCTCCTCGGTTCTTTTCTCTTTTTTTTCAAATTAGGTGACCGCAGTTTCCGGAATCCCGATGAAGGGCGCTACGCGGAAATTGCCCGCGAGATGGCGGTGGAAAACAACTGGATAGAACCCAAGCTCTACGGAATGGATTACCTGAGAAAGCCGCCCTTGTTTTATTGGCTGGTTGCTTTGTCATTCAAACTCTGGGGCGCTACGGAATTCACCGCGCGCCTGGTGCCGGCCTTTTTCGGGGTCTTGGGGATAGCGGCCACTTTTCTTTTCGCCCAAAAAGCATTCGGGCCTCGCTCCGCCCTTTTTTCTTCGCTGATGCTTTTATCGAACGTCTGGTACGTGCAGGTGGGGCGCTATCTCCTGATCGATTCGGTGTTCGCGTTTTTTCTCGTCTCGGCATTTTATCTTTTTATTCTCGGCCTATCTTCCCCGACCGGTAACAAGGCCTACGCCGTATCTTTCTACGTTTGCGTGGCGCTGGCGTTTCTGGCCAAGGGACTGGCGGGGATCGTGATCCCCTTTTTTTGTCTGTCGTTGTATCTGGGGATGACGCGGCAGCTGAAAAAAGGTTTGTCCTTTCTATTTTTTGGCTGGGGCCCGGTCGTTTTCGCGGGGATCGTGCTGCCGTGGTTTATCCTGATCTCGCGCCGGGAGCCGGAGTTTTTAAAATTTTTCTTTTTGCATGAACATTTCAGCCGTTTTGTTTCCAAAGATTTTGAGCACCAGGCCGCCTGGTACTATTATTTGCTGATCCTGCCGGCGGTATTTTTGCCGTGGGTCCTTTTCGTCGAGCCGCTGAAACGGGCGCTCGGTTTTTTAAACGGAAAAGAGTCCCCCCTGGGGCGTCTCTATCCGCTCACCGTGTCTTTAGGGATAGTTGTCTTTTACTCCCTGTCGAGATCGAAGCTGGCCACGTATATTCTTCCGTGCATTCCTTTGCTTTGCGTGTGGCTGGGGCACGCCTGGGCCGAGTGGCCGAAGACGCGGGGAGACGCCTTGGCGATGCGCGCGACGCGGTGGCTGGTGGGGGGGTTCCTGGTTCTTTTAGGATTTGTCGTAGCGCTTCCGGCTTTTCCTCTTCCTTTTATTCGCAAGATACCCACCACTCCGAGGGTCTATTTTCAAACCATGGCCTTGAGCGCGATTCTTATTTTGTCTTTGGTTTTAAGATTTCTCAAAGTTCGCAGGACCGACGCTGTGTTTTACTCGATAGTCTTTTTTACGGCTTTCGTCTCGTTTTTTTCCACGCCGGTGCTTGAAAAGGAAAATACCCTCTACACAACGCGCGATTTTGCCGAGATGCTGCGACCCCTACTTAAAGAAAATGACCGGGTATTGATTTACGGCGACGCGGGGGCATTTTATGACTTCGGTTTTTATCTGAAGCATCCGGTGAAGTTGGCGAACTTGGAGGGCGAGCTGAAGTTGCCTGTTTCGGAGCCAGACACTTCGCAGGAAAAGGCAGGTCTTGTGTCCTACGACGAATTTGTGCGGCTCTTGAAAGAACCCGGAGTGTACTGTTTGATTCGGAAGTCGGATTATTGGGGGCTTGACGCGGCGCTTCGCCAAGATCTTAAAATTCTTAAAGAAAACGACCGAAAAGTGCTTTTTGAATCTCTCGGCACGCGCTTGCGGTCAGCCGGCCCATGATCGGCACTATCACCGTTAACCCATCGGTTGATCAGCTTATCCTGGTCCGGGGTCTTGTCAAAGATGACGCGAACCGCGCGGTATCGGTGCTTCACTACCCGGGCGGAAAGGGAATCAACGTGTCCAAGGTGGTTCGTGAACTCGGTGGCGTCACCCACGCGTTTGCGCTGCTTGGCGGGCAGCCGGGCGAATTTTTGAAGGAGCTTCTCAAAAAATTGGATACTCCGCTCACGACGGTAGCTGTGAAAGGGAGTACCCGAATCAATACGATTATTACGGATCTTAAGGACGGCACCCAGACACGCATCAGCGCTCTTGGGCCGGTGATCAGTCGTTCTGAGATGGACGAGTTTAAACGGCGGGTCCTGTCGTGGAGGCCCAAGCCGTTTGTGTGGGCGCTGGGCGGCAGTTTGTCCTGGAAGATGGACGCTTCGGTTTACCGGCGGTTGATTTGGGCCATACAGAAACGAGGAACGCCCTGCGTTTTGGACACGGACGGAGAGGCGCTAAAGCAGGGCATTGAATCCAAGCCCTTTTTGATCAAACCCAATGAATATGAAATCGGACGTCTTGTGGGGAAGTCGCTTTCGGCGATTGGCGATTACCTGGAAGCAGGGAGAGGGCTGGTCCGAAAAGGGGTGAAAACCGTCGTGATATCCCTTGGGGCAAGAGGAGCCCTTTTTGTTTCTGAACGCCAGTCCTTTCATGTGTCAGTGCCTCAGGTGGCGGTGAAGAGCAAGGTAGGCGCGGGGGATTCCCTGATCGGGGGACTGGTGCTGGCGCTTTCGAGAGGCAAACACCTGGAGGAGGCCGCGCGTCTGGGAATGGCCGCCAGTGTTTCCGCCGTGATGCGGGAATCCCCGCGGCTCTGCCTCCGGCGGGATATCCCGATGCTGCTGCCCCGGATCAAGGTGCGCGCGCTTTGAATTCGTATTGACCACAGGGTAAGGAGAGGTATAATCATAGTCCCTGTAAAACCACAAAGAATTTAAAAGGAGGTGTTTGCGATGCCGACTCTGGAATGTGAGACACTGCAGATTGGCCAAAAGGTGCCCGAGTTTCAGGCCCAGGCGCTGATGGCTGATGGCAGTTTTAAGGACGTTAAACTGGCGGACTACAAAGGAAAATGGCTGGTGCTTTTTTTCTACCCGCTGGATTTCACTTTTGTCTGTCCGACCGAGATCCAAAGCTTCGACAAGCATTATGAGGATTTCAAAAAACTAGGTGCCGAGGTCATCGCCTGCAGCACGGACAGCGTTTATTCTCATCAAGCATGGGTTAAGGGAGTTCTCGGCAAGGTCAAGTTCCCGATCCTGGGCGATACAAGCCATAAGGTCTCCAAAAATTTCAATGTCCTTTTGGAAGAAAAAGGTATCGCGCTGAGGGGGACTTTCATCATCGACCCGAACGGCGTCTTAAAATCCGCGACGGTCAATGACCTTCCGGTAGGCCGCAGTGTCGAAGAGACGCTCCGGACGCTCCAGGCGCTTCAGACAGGCAAACTCACCGGTTGCGGTTGGAAGCCCGGCGACAAAACGCTGAATTAGGGCGTTGACAAAAAGACAGAAAGCCCTTCGTATTATCCGCACGCTCCGCGGACGAGGTCACGAGGCGTACTTCGTCGGCGGATGCGTGCGCGATCTTCTTCTGAAAAAAACCCCCAAGGATTTTGATGTTGCGACGGACGCCACACCCGATGCCGTGCGCAAATTCTTCCCCAAGACCGTGCCCGTGGGCGCGAAGTTTGGTGTGATGCTTGTCGTGATGGGTGAGCACTCGTTTGAGGTGGCGACTTTCCGCGCGGACAAGGGTTACCAGGACGGACGCCGCCCGACGGCAGTGCGTTTCACGAATGCCAAGGAAGACGCCGTGCGCCGTGATTTCACGGTCAACGGGCTTTTCTATGATCCGTTGAAAAAAACGGTGCTTGATTGGGTGGACGGGCAGAAGGACCTGAAAAAGAAGGTGATCCGCGCGATCGGTGATCCGACGAAGCGCTTTAGCGAAGACAAGCTGCGTCTGCTGCGGGCTGTCCGCTTCGCGAGCGTCTTGGGTTTTAAAATAGAACCCAAGACTTTTTCGGCGATTAAGAAACTCGCGCCCAAGATTTCAGAGGTCAGCCAGGAACGCGTGCGTGATGAGCTTGTCAAGATGTTCACGGGCCCGCGCCCGGCCCAGGCGATGACGCTGCTCGACCGGTCGGGTCTTCTCAAGGAAGTTCTGCCTGAAGTGCACCGGATGAAGGGGGTACAGCAGCCGCGCGCGTTTCATCCGGAAGGGGACGTCTACGTGCATACCCGGCTTTTGCTCGCACAGCTTAAGAACCCTCCGGCGGTGCTGGCGTTCGGCTGCCTGCTCCATGATGTCGGAAAACCCGCGACGTTCAGGCGGTCGGACCGGATACGGTTCAACGGCCATGACCGTGTGGGCGCCAGGATTACCGAGAAAATCCTGGAGAGGCTTCGCTTTCCGAACGATTTGAAAGAGAAGGTCGTCGCGTGCGTCGAGGGCCACATGCGTTTCAAAGACGTGAGGCAGATGCGCGAGAGCACGCTCAAAAAATTCATGCAGCGGGAGACTTTCGGCGTCGAGCTTGAACAGCACCGCATCGATTGCCTGGCCAGCCACGGGGATCTCGCAAACTGGCGGTTCTTGAAAAAAAAGATCGGGCGCATGACCCGGGAGGATATCAAACCGGCCCCACTGATCGGCGGGAGGGACTTGCTCGCGGCAGGTTACTCGGAAGGGCCGCTTGTCGGAAAGATCCTGCGCGCCGTGGAAGAACGGCAGTTGGATCGTGAGCTTAAGACCAGGGAAGAGGCGTTGGAGTGGGTGCAAAAGGAATTTAAAAGAAATTAAGGGGAGGGGTTTGCATGGGGAGTTTGATTATTAAAGGGGGCTGGGTCATGGTGCCGATCATCGCAGGTTCGGTGGTTGCGTTAGCACTCGTGCTTGAACGGCTTTGGTTTTTTTGGACGATTCGCTTGGATGCCCAACCTTTTTGTGAAGACGTATCTCGCCTGGTCAAGGCCAAGGACTTTGGGGGCGTGATCCGGCTTTGCGAGCGGGTGCATCACCCGTTGTCAGAGATTTTTCGTGCCGGCGCCGAACATGCGGGAGAGCCACTCACGGAGATAGACCGGGTCATGGAGCGGGAAGGCAACCGCCAGGTCCAGAGAGCGGAGAGAAACCTGAATTTTCTTTTGGTAGTGATTGGGGTAGAGCCGCTTTTAGGATTTCTAGGCACTATCCTGGGTTTGATCCAGGCCTTTATGGCGTGGGAGACGCTGGGAGCGTCCGTGACGGTGGGCGCGCTCGCCGCCGGCATCTATCAGGCGATGATCACGACGGCCGCCGGCCTTATTGTTGCGATTCCTTATTTTGTCATTTATCATGTTTTCGTAAGCAAGGTCAACACGATGGCCCAAGACTTGACCCATTACGGCGGGGAGTTCGTGAGTGCGCTGGCGAAAACAAAAGGGGCCGGGTATTGAAGATAAAGCCTTCCAACAAGTCGTTTCTGTCGCTGGAGTCAGTTGCGATGACCGACATCGTGATGAATCTTTTTATATTCTTTTTTATCAGTTTCAGCTTGCTTTATACATTTAACCCCAAAAAAGAAACACAGATCGAGGTCAAGCTTCCCGAGGTCTCCTCCCGCCAGGAAT
>JAHFFL010000081.1 GCA_023247955.1 Candidatus Omnitrophota bacterium | reverse complement strand
GCGCTTCTTCGGACGTTGCGCGGCGGCTGCCGGGTGCCGGTGGGTGTGTATTCCAAGATTCAGGGAAAGCGGTTTTATTTGAAAGCGGCTGTTTTTGCAAAGGATGCGAAAAAAACGGTGCGCGCAACTCTTTCGGGGGATCTGAAAGATTCCGAAGGGATAGGGCGGCGTTTGGCGCGTCTGCTTTTGCAAAAAGGAGCGGCGCATCTGCTGCGGGAAAAATCATGAAGGGAAAAGTTTACTTGGTAGGCGCCGGTCCGGGCGACCCCGGACTTTTGACCGTGAAGGCCTCAAAGCTTATTCGCAGCGCCGATCTTATTGTTTATGATTACTTGGTAAATCCCGAACATCTGCGCGACGCCAAACCGGGAGCGGTCAAAATCGGCGTGGGCAAAGGATACCGGTACCGCCGGCTCAGCCAGCGGAGGATTAACCGCTTGATTGTGCGGGCCGCCGGCGCCGGCAAACAGGTCGTGCGGCTCAAGGGGGGCGATCCCTACCTTTTCGGGAGAGGCGGCGAAGAGGCCTTGATTCTCCATAAAAACCGTGTGCCGTTTGAGGTAGTGCCGGGCGTCACCAGCGCCACGGCCTGCGCGGCTTACGCGGGGATTCCGCTGACGCATCGCGAGCATAATGCGTCGGTCACGTTTCTTACGGGACACCGGGCCGACGATGAGGGTTTGAGTTCGATACGCTGGAGCGAGCTTGTGGCGCTGGGTGGGACACTGGCGGTTTATATGGGCTTTTATAATCTGGGCATGATCGCCAAAAAATTGGTTGAAGCCGGGATGCCTGCCGGCACTAAAATTTCGGTGATCGAATGGGGGACGCTGCCCCGCCAAAAATCCTGTGACGGGACGTTAAAAGATATCGCGTCGCTCGTGCGTGCAAAAAATCTCAAGCCTCCTTGCCTCATGGTAATCGGCGAAGTGGTGTCGTTGAGGAAGGAGCTCGGCTGGTACGAGCGCCTGCCGCTTTTCGGGAAACGCGTCGTGGTCACGAGGACGCGCGAGAGGTCGGCGGCGATGAGGGAAAAGCTTCTAGAGCTCGGCGCGGAGACGATTGAATTTCCGACCATCGCGGTGGAGCCGCTGGAGAACTTTTCAAAAATGGACGCCGCCGTCGCCGGTCTTTCAAATTTTGATTGGCTGGTGTTCAGCAGCGCTTACGGCGTAGACGCGTTTTTCGAGCGGCTTACCGAAAAACACCGGAAAGACGCGCGCGCGCTTGAAGGGATAAAGGTGGCCGCCGTGGGGCCCGAGACGGCTTCTTCGCTTCGGCGATGGGGAATTCTGGCGGACAAGATCCCCGCTCAATTTGAAACGGCGGCACTTCTGCGGTATTTTCAAACAAAGCGGCGTGAAATTCGAGGAAAAAAGATTCTTTTGGCACGCGCCGAACTCGCGCCGAAAGGGCTGGAGGAGGGTCTAAAGAAAATGGGAGCCGTCGCGCATCGTTTGACCGCTTATCGCACGGTGATACCTAAGACCGGGTCGGCCGAAATCCGCCGGATCAGAGCGAGGATGCTTCGCGGGGAAGTGGATTTTATCACTTTCACAAGCGCCTCAACTGTCAGCCACTTTGTGAAAATGGTGGGGCTCGCAGCCGCCAGAAAAATCGCGGGGAAAACCCGGTGGGCGAGTATTGGCCCCGTCACTTCGCGGGCGATCCGGAGTTTTGGGCTTAAACCGGCTTGCCAGGCAAAGACGTACACCGTAGACGGTTTGATTAAGGCCATGCGGGGGTCTCGATGAGCGTCTCGCCGCTGCGGCTTCGCCGGCTCCGTGAAAATCCACGGCTCAGGAAACTCGTGAGCGAACATAAACTTTTTACTCAAGATTTGGTTCAGCCGGTTTTTGTGAAAGAAGGCCTTGAGGGACGGGCAGCGATCGCCTCGATGCCTGGCCAGTTTCAATTTTCTGAGACGGAGGCCGTCAAGGAAGCGCAAAAAATCGAGTCGCTCGGTATCCCGGCGCTTATTTTATTCGGCATCCCGGCAAAAAAAGACACGCGCGGTCTCGAGGCATTTTCCAAAAAGGGGATCATTCAGAGAGCGGTGGCCAAGATTAAAAAGAACTGTCCCAAGCTTCTCGTGATCACCGATGTGTGCCTGTGCGAATACCTAAGCCACGGCCATTGCGGCCATGTGCGTCGAGGGCGCGTCTTAAACGATGCCTCGGTGGCGACGCTGGCCCGTGTGGCGCTCTCGCACGCCGAGGCCGGCGCCGACGTCGTGGCGCCTTCGGACATGATGGACGGACGCGTGCTCGCGATACGCCGTCTGCTGGACAAGCGGGGATTTGAGCATCTGCCGGTTATTTCTTACGCGGTAAAATATGCCTCCGCGTTTTATTCGCCTTTCCGCGACGCCGCCGAGAACGCGCCGGGTTTCGGCGACCGGTCCGGTTATCAGATGAATCCGGCCAATGCCCGCGAGGCGTTTCGTGAGACCGAAGCCGACCTCGCCGAAGGGGCGGACCTAGTGCTTGTCAAACCGGCGCTGGGATACGGCGACATCATTCACCGCGTGAAGGAAAAATTTTCATGTCCCGTGGGATGCTACAGCGTTAGCGGCGAGTACGCGATGATCAAAGCGGCGGCCGAGCGCGGGTGGATTGACGAAAAAAAAGTGGTTTTTGAAACGCACCTTTCGATGAAACGGGCCGGAGCGGGATTTATCGTGAGTTATTGGGCCAAAGACATCGCCCGTTGGGGAAAGGGCGGAAGTTCCTGATGGCAAACGCCTGGGTGGAAGCGAAAAAACATCTGGTGGGCGGGGTCAATAGCCCCGTGCGCGCGTTCAAGGCGGTGGGCGGGACGCCGGTATTCATGGCCAAAGGCCGGGGGCCTTTTCTTTTTGACAACCACGGCCGCCGTTATGTGGATTACTGTTTGTCGTGGGGCGCTATTTTATTCGGCCACGCCGACCCCCAGACCGTGCGCGTCGTCCAGCGGCGAGCGGCCAAAGGCACGGGTTTCGGCACTGCCACCGAATGTGAAACGGCACTGGCGCGTGAGATCAAAAAAGCGTTTCCGCGCATGGAAAAAATCCGCTTCACGAGTTCCGGGACCGAGGCCGTGATGAGCGCGATACGGCTCGCAAGGGGGATTACCGGTCGGTCTAGAATTTTGAAATTTGAGGGCGGCTATCACGGCCATGCCGACAGTTTGCTCGTCAAAGCGGGAAGCGGACTTGCGACGCTTGGATCGCCGGACTCGGATGGGGTGCCGCGCGAGATCGCCAGGCTCACGACTGTGTTGTCTTATAACGATGCGGCCGCCGCACGGCGCGTTTTAAGAAAAAAGGACGTGGCTTGCGTGGTTGTGGAGCCCGTCGCGGGAAATATGGGGGTAGTGCCGGCCAGCAAAGAATTCTTAAATACTTTGAGAGATGAGACACGCCGGAACGGCTCGCTTTTAATTTTTGATGAAGTGATCAGCGGTTACCGCGTGGCTTACGGCGGCGCTTCGCATCTTTATGGGGTTGAGCCTGATCTCACGGTATTGGGAAAGATCATCGGCGGGGGTTTGCCGGTAGGCGCCTTCGGCGGAAGGGCGGCGCTGATGAATGTGCTCTCTCCGCTGGGAAAGGTGTACCAGGCAGGGACGCTGTCAGGCAATCCGCTTTCGATGGCGGCGGGCCTCAGCGTGCTGTCGCGTTTATCCAAAAAATTTTACGAGACATTGGACGCCAAGACAACCCCTTTTTTTGAACGCGCGCGGGAGATTTTAGCCGCGAGAGGCGCGATGATTCAAAACGCGGGTTCGATGTTTACCGTTTTTTTTGGCGTGGAGGGCGTGCGAAGTTTCAGCGACGCGGCGCGTTCGAACAAAAAAGAATACAGACGGTTTTTTCATCACCTGCTGCGTTCGGGGGTTTATTTTCCGCCGTCCGCGTTTGAGTCATGCTTTGTTTCATTTTCCCACGGCGACGCGGAACTGGGGCGCACGCTTGAGGTTTTTGAGAAATTCATATAGACTTATGGCTATCATGCCTATTTTACGCGCTTCTTTGGAAGAAATTTACGCCCCGATTGACGGCGAGCTTAAGGATTTTTTCGGGGTTCTAAGAAAAGAGCTTGCGTCGGACGACTTTCTGATCGATGAGATCAACCAGCATCTGCTCAAGATGACCGGCAAATTTTTGAGACCCGCGTTGGCGCTTTTGGCGGCGAAGAGCGGTGCTTCGTATAACCCTAAGGCCGTGGATCTGGCGGTTGCGATCGAGCTTATTCACACGGCAACGCTGGTTCATGACGATATCATCGACGGCTCGGAGCTTCGGCGTAACCAACCCTCGCTTCACTCCAAGTGGGGGCGTGAGATCTCGATTGTGGCGGGGGATTATCTCTATGCCAAGGCGTTCCTCTTGCTGGCCGGCCTGAAAGACGCCTGGCTCAGCGAGGCCTTCGCCAAGTGCGCGCATGTGATGTGTGAGGGTGAGCTCAAGCAAATCGAGAAGCGCAACCATTTTCTCATGGAGGAAGCCGAGGTCCTCCGTATTATTCATCAGAAAACCGCCGCGCTTTTTCAGGCGGCCTGCATGGGCGGCGCTTATTTTTCGGGCGCTGATTTTCAGACCATAGAGCGGCTGGGCAGTTACGGGTTTCATTTGGGCACGGCATTTCAGATTGTCGATGACTGTCTTGATTTGACCGGTGAAACACAGGCCCTCGGCAAGGCCGTAGGGACGGACCTCCATAAAAACGACGTGACACTGCCCCTGCTTTATCTTTTTCAAAATTTGGACGAAGCGCAAAAACGCCCCCTTCTGGCGGCGTTGTCCGCCGGCGATGCGCCGGTTTTTCCCCGCATTAAAAAGATGGCCCAGGAAAGCGGCGCCGTCGAAAAAGCGATGGAAAAGGCGCGCGGCCACGTGGAAAAATCAGTCCAGGCGTTAAACGGCCTTGGGCTATCGGTGTGCAGAGACAGTCTGAGCCAACTGGCTTATTACTGCGTTGAGAGAAGATCCTAGCCGATTGACAGATTCGGTGGAAAAAGTTATCCTGGTTGCCGACCTTTGCCTGAGTAAGTAGATGAGGGACACATGTTTGGAATAGGGTTTGCCGAACTTTTAGTCATTTTGCTGGTTTGTCTGTTGCTTTTTGGAGCGAACCGCCTTCCGGAAATAGGCAAGAGTCTGGGGGAGGGGATCCGTGAGTTTAAAAGAGCCCTTAAGGAACACTCAGACGAATCCTCAAAGGACGGGCCAAGCGACAAGAAAAATCCTTAAGTTTCCGTTTCCCGCTTTTTAGAGCAACAGGTGTTAGAGAGCGGGAATTTTTAATTTTACAAGGGAGCGCAGGTGATGGGAAAAGAGCGGGTAGTGGTCGCGATGTCGGGGGGTGTCGACAGTTCGGTCTGCGCTTATCTTTTGAAAAAACAGGGTTATGACGTTATTGGGGTAACGATCAAGACCTGGACGAATGAGGAGTGCCGCGACGAAAAATCCAAAGGATGCTGCTCCATTCGCGATATCGAGGATGCGCGGTCGGTGGCAAGACAGATTGGGATTCTTTACTATGTGATGGATTTATCCACCGATTTCAAAGACAAGGTGATTGACTACTTTGTGAACGACTACCTGGAGGGGCGGACGCCGAACCCCTGCATCGAGTGCAACCGCCACATCAAATTCGGCGTGCTGCTCGAAAAGGCCCGCGAGCTCGAGGCCTCTTTTATCGCCACGGGTCATTACGCGAGAAAGGGTGTTGACCGGCAAGAGGAGAGGTTTTTTA
>JAHFFL010000080.1 GCA_023247955.1 Candidatus Omnitrophota bacterium | reverse complement strand
AACGAAATCCTGGCCGCTTTTTGGTCCATTGTCTCGGTGGTTACGCTGATCGCGCTCGTGACCTACACGCCGCACGATATTCCTTTTGAAGTTTCGATGCCCAATCACCCGGTGAAAAACTGGGCGGGGCCGGTGGGGGCCTACACCGCGTGGTTTTTCGTGCTTTTCTTCGGGGAGACCGCGTATTTCCTCGTGCCGCTTTTTCTCTTCTGGTCTTTCGCGAAGTGGAGCGGCAAGAAAAGCCAGCGGTTTTGGCTCAAGATTTTTTCCACCGTAACTTTTCTAGCATCGGCCTGCGCGGTGTTTTCACTGATCGGCGAAGTGACCGAGATCCACCGTTTTTATTCGGGCGGGATCATCGGTTTTTTTGTGTCCAGCGCGCTCTCGGCGCTTTTCGGCCGCGCAGGGCTTTTGGTGGCGTTGCTTCTGTTCCTTTTATCTGTGATTCTGGCGACCGAGCTTTTGGTGTTGCAGATCGCGGTGTCCCTTTTCAAAAAATTGAAGGAAACAGTGAAGGTATGCGCTGTCCCCTCTGCCAAACCGACTGAGAAGACGGCCCCGGCGGCCCGCGTGGCGACCTTTCCTGTTGTCATCCCCGCGCCTCCGGTGGAAAAGGCCGCTCCCGCAAAACCGCAGATTAAATTTGCCGGCACGAGACCTGAACCCAAGACGCCTCCGGCGGCTCCCAAAAAAGAGGAGTTTGGGCTTGTTCCGGAGCCGGCATCCGAGGGGGATTACCAATTGCCCTCTTTGAATCTTTTGCAGGACCCCGTGCCCGTCGATCAAGATAAGCTGAAAAATAATTTGGAAGAGAGCTCGCGCATTCTGGAGGACACACTCAGGGATTTTGGCATCGAGGCCAAGGTTGTCGAAGTGGAGCAGGGCCCGACAATCACGCGTTATGAGCTCCAGCCGGCCGCGGGGGTGAAGGTACAGAAGATCACGTCGCTTGAAAACGACATTTCGCTCGCGATGCGGGCGACTAGCGTGCGCATCATCGCGCCCATTCCCGGAAAATCGCGCGTGGGGGTAGAGGTCCCGAACATGCTCGCGGCCACCGTCCATCTGAAAGAAGTGCTCACCTCCTGGGAATTTCGCAACGAGTCCTCAAAAGTCACGATCGTGATCGGAAAAGACACGGCCGGCAGCCCGATGGTTTGCAATCTGGCCGACATGCCGCACCTTTTGATCGCGGGGGCGACCAACACCGGCAAAAGCGTCTGCATCAACAGTATTCTAATGAGCGTCCTTTTCCGCTCGGCTCCCGAGGACGTGAAGTTTTTGATCATCGACCCCAAGATGGTGGAGCTCCATTTTTACGACGGCTTACCTCATTTGGTTTGCCCCGTGGTCACGGACAAAGCGAAAGTCCCGGGGGTGCTGGCGTGGCTGGTGACCGAGATGGAGCGCCGTTACCGGGTGCTTTCCAAGGTCGGCGCAAAAAACATTCTGGCATTCAATCAAAAGGTGGAGAACAAAGAAATCAAGCCGGAGACGCTTAAAATCGACGAGGCCAACGCCGACGAGCCGGTGCTGGTCCGAAGGATGCCCTATATCGTGCTCGTTATCGATGAACTCGCCGATCTGATGCTGGCTTCGGCGCAGGAGGTCGAGACCGCGATCACGCGGCTCGCGCAGCTTGCCCGCGCGGTCGGTATCCACATGATTCTCGCAACACAGCGCCCGTCGGTGGATGTCATCACCGGCGTCATCAAAGCCAATTTTCCCGCGCGCATCGCGTTTCAGGTTGCGTCCAAGGTCGATTCACGCACGATCCTCGACGAAAACGGCGCCGACAAACTGCTGGGCCGCGGAGACCTGCTGCTGATGGACCCGCGCAAATCCAAGCTGGTGCGTGCGCAAGGCGCCTGGGTGCAGGACAAGGAGATTGAAAAGGTGACGGAGTTTATTAAATCCCAGCGTAAGGCGGTTTATCAGGACGCCGTGATCCAGAGCCAGGAGAAAAAACAGTCCGCGTTCGGTGATTTTCGCCGCGACGAGGTTTACGACGAAGCCAAGCGCATTGTCCTGGAAACCGGGCAGGCATCGGTGTCGATGGTGCAGCGGCGGCTCGGCCTCGGCTACACACGCGCGGCCCGACTCATTGACATGATGGAAGAGGACGGCATTGTCGGACCTTACCGCGGCGCCAAGCCGCGTGAGATCCTGGTGGAGCGCGCCAAGTCCCAAGCGCAGGAACGAGAGATAGAAAACGCATGAGCTCCTCCATCGGCGGCATTTTAAAAGAAGCACGCGCTAAAAGGTCCATCACACTCGAAGAGGTGCACTCCAAGATCAAGATACACCCCGGTGTGTTGCAGCTTCTCGAGGACGACAAGTTCGACAAGTTGCCCAGCCCTCTTTTTGCCCGGAGCTTTCTGAAGAGCTACGCCGAATTTCTGGAGATTAACCCCAAAGAACTGCTTAAAGACTACGAGAAGATAGGGCTTAAGGATCCCGAACAGACGATTTTTATTCCTCCGGCCGATGAAGCGCTAAAAAGGCCGGTTCGTCTTGACAGCCAGGCCGTGGTGACGGGCGCGATGATTCTTGCGGGGGTTTGTTTTTTGCTGCTCTTTTTTTATACCGCCCGCACTCTCAAGGAGACCTTTTTTAAACCCCGTGCTTTTTCAGCCGTGACGGCCGCGCAAACCCCGCGCGAAGCGCAGTCCGCCAAATCCGCTAAGGGTGCGGCAAGCGAGTGGCTGCGCAGCACGGAGCAAGGAAATTTTCCCGAGATCAAAAAAAGCGCGCCGCTTGAGCTTCAGGTCAAGGCGCTGGACAACGTGTGGCTTCGCGTGACCTGCGACGGCAAGGTGCTTTTCCAGTCCATCCTCAAGCGCGGCGCCGCCGAAACATGGAAGGCCAAAGAAAAGATCGAGATCTGGACCGGCAATTCTTCGAGCATGTACCTGATGCTCAATAATTTCGGCATCGGCTCGCCGGGCAAGGGCGTGATTAAAAAGATGCTGATCACGCATGAAGGCGTAAGGATTTCCAAATGAAAGTCGGCCTCGTGAGTCTCGGATGCGCGCGCACGCTGGTCGATTCGGAAGTCGCGCTGGGAAGTTTGAAAAAAGCGGGCTGGCAGATCGCGTCGGACGTGCGGAATGCCGAGGTAGCCATCGTGAATACCTGCGGTTTTATCGAAGAGGCGAAACGGGAGTCGATAGACACTATTCTTCGTCTCTGCGAGGAAAAGAAAAGAGGCCGGCTTTCGGCGGTTGTCGTGCTGGGATGTCTCGCGCAGGTGTACGGCGAAGCGCTCAAAAAAGAAATAGGAGAACTTGACGGAATCATTGGTACTGACAGTTTTGAAGACCTTCCGCGCCTTCTCCGGCCGTTGCTTAAAGCTGAAAAAGAAAAAAAAATATTCGAAGTAAAGGCTAAACCCCGCTATCTCCTGAATGAGGATTCTCCGCGCGAGTTTTTGACGCCCGCTCACACCGCGTATGTGAAGATTTCCGAGGGCTGTATCAACGCCTGCTCTTACTGTGTTATCCCCAAGATGAAAGGACCTCACCGCTCGCGGACCATCGATTCGGTGCTCACCGAGATGCGCTCGATCGCTTCGGCCCGCCCCCTTTCGGAAATAAATCTGATCGGACAAGATACCGCGGCCTTTGGTTTTGACCGCAGCCGCTTGTTCGAGCTGCCGTCGCTTTTGAGGCGGATAGACGAGTTGGGCCTGGTGCCTTGGGTGCGGCTGTTGTACGCCCATCCGGGCCATGTGACGGCGGAGCTGATTGACGCGATCGCCGATTCTCCGTCGGTGTGCAAGTACGTGGATTTTCCGATCGAGCATAGTCACAATGCGGTGCTTGCGCGCATGAACCGCGGCGTCACCAAAGAAAGAATGGTCTGGGGAATTCGCACGCTCCGCGAAAAAATTCCGAACGTGGCGATACGCACCACCGTGATCGTCGGTTTTCCGGGTGAGACCGAGGAGGAGTTCGGCGATCTTTTGGATTTTCTAAAAGAAATACGTTTTGACCGGCTCGGTGCCTTTATCTATTCAGACGAAGAACATGCGCGGTCTTTCGCGGCGCCGGGCAAGATTTCTGCCGCCCTGAAGAAAGAACGCTTCAACGCCGTGATGGCCGAGCAGCAGGAGATCGCGCGCGGATTGAATGAGCGCTTTATCGGGAAAACCGTCAAGGTCCTCATTGATGAAAAAGATCCCGCCAGCGGAGTTTATTACGGGCGTACCGAAGCTGACGCGCCGGAAGTCGACGGCCAAGTGGTGGTGCACGCGGAAGAGCCCCTGCGGCCCGGCGACTTTGTCAACGTGCGCGTCACCGACGCGCTTGAATACGACCTGATCGGCATCCCCGCCCGTTGAAATTTCAAGAGAGGCCCTTTACCGATTGGCCGAATTTACTTACCTGTTCGCGCCTTTTTCTCTCCGCGATTTTTGTTTTTCTTCTTTTAAGACACGGCGCGTCTTTTAGGATTTTGGCGCTCGCCACATTTATTTTGGCCTCATTCACCGACTACTGGGACGGGTATCTCGCGCGAAGGGGAGGGCGAGTCACCGGCTTCGGGCGGCTCATGGACCCGATCGCCGATAAGACCCTCACGCTCTCGGCGTTCATCGCGTTCGCGTTTTTGCGTCTCGTGCCTTTGTGGGCGGTGCTTGCGATACTGGCGAGGGATCTTCTGGTCACGGCGCTGCGCTTCCGCCTGCCGGTGGACGACCCTTCGCAGGCGGCAAGACAGAGCGGCAAGCAGAAAACCGTCCTACAGATCGCCGCGATTCTCCTGATCCTTCTCTTTTTGGTCGCCAGGGACAGTGGTTGGTTTGGACCGCGCAGCGAAGCGCGGGCGCTCACGCTTATTTATTTTATGATGCTCTTCACGGTAGTCGTGACTTGGTGGAGCGGCGCGCGCTACCTGTGGGCCAACCGAAAACATTGGAAGCTTTTTTAATTTTTTTAATATAGCGCAGGCTTAAGCCTGCGCTACGTTTCTAATTTGATTAACATTCCCAGACACGGAGTTTAGAGACGCATGAAGCTCTTGGTGAGGACACTGACAAGTTTTTTTTGTGTGGGGTACCTTCCGGCCGGGGGGACGTGGGGGAGCGCGGCGGGGCTCGCGGTCGCCGCTTTGTGCCAGGGCGCGTTCCTTCCTTTAATAACAGGGGTTCTTAGCGTGGTGGGGCTTTTGGCCTGCCGGCCCGCGCAGATTGCCTTTGCGAAGGAAGATCCGCCGGAGTTTGTGCTCGACGAGGTGTGCGGGATGCTGGTGAGTCTCGTCTGGCTCCCGTTTCGCGCGCCGGTGTTTATCGCCGCTTTTGCACTCTTCAGATTTTTTGATATCCTTAAGCCCTGGCCGATCTCCTGGCTTGAGCGCCGCACCGGCCCGGCCGGCATCATGCTCGACGACCTCGCAGCCGGAGTTTTCACCAACCTGATCCTTCGTTTTTTCTTCTCTTGAATAAATAGGACATATGACATATAATCTTATATGAGGTTTATATGACATATGTCACATCTTCTAACTGATCAAGAAAAGCTCGAGGCCCTGCTCAAGGCCGGGTTTAAGCCGACGGCCCTGGCGAGGGAACTGGAGGTCGCGTACCGGACGCTTCGCCGCTGGCTGAGTGAGGGGAGGACGCCCCATCCTTCCGTCCGGCAGGCGATCGACGAGCTTTTTAAGGACCACGTGGATCTGGTTCCTGTCCTCGAGAAGCTGCGCCGGTCCCTGAAGGACCCGATCGGATTCTTGCGAAAAGATGGGGCC
>JAHFFL010000079.1 GCA_023247955.1 Candidatus Omnitrophota bacterium | reverse complement strand
TCCTGAACTTGGTCAACGGTTTTTTCAGTTTCTTTCAGTTTGGCGGTTTTTTTGCTTTCGGAGAAAGGGGTAAAAGCCCCTACGCTGCTTTGGAGGCCAAAGCCAATCACCAACGAAAGCGCGAGGATTTTTTTCAAGTTTTTTAGCTTTAGAGAGGGCATAAATAAGTAGTTAAAAGCTCTCCTATTACTTATTAAAAGTCCTTAATAGAAGTATACCTGATAGGCTGAAAAAAGCAGAGTAAATAATTAAAGTTTTTTGTTTATTAACTATAACCACTGGATGTTCATATCCTATTTGAGTAAATGGTGTTGACAGATTCTATTTGGCTAAATAAAGTAGGGGCTCATAATGAATAGCAGTTTATTTAAAATTCAACATAAAGATACGCGCACTCGTGCTCGGGCAGGAGTTTTGCGCACGTCCCGGGGAGAGATACATACCCCTGTTTTTATGCCGGTGGGCACTCAAGCCAGCGTCAAAACTATTGCGAATCAGGAGCTTTTTGAGGCGGGCGCGCAGATCGTGCTAGCCAATACTTACCATTTATATCTTCGCCCTGGCGAAGAGGTGATTAAAGAGGCGGGTGGACTGCATTCCTTCATGAATTGGAATAAACCCATTTTGACAGATTCGGGCGGTTTTCAGATCTTCAGTCTCGCGAAACTGAACAAGGTCCGGCCGGAAGGGGTGGAGTTTCAGTCGCATATTGACGGTTCTCGGCATTTTTTGACGCCGGAAGATGTGGTGCGCATCCAGTGTTCTTTGGGCAGCGATATTTTGATGCCGTTGGATGAGTGCGTGAAATATCCGGTGGAATACGCGGAAGCCCAAAAATCACTGGAGTTGACAGCCCAGTGGGCGATGCGCAGCAAAAAAGCGTGGCTGGATGGAGGGGAAAAAACGCCCGAGAGGGTGAGCGGAATTTTATTTGGAATTGTTCAGGGGGCGACGTTTGCTGAGTTAAGAAAACAGGCGGCGCGCGAACTGGTCGACATGGATTTTCCGGGTTACGCGATTGGGGGTCTGAGCGTCGGTGAGCCCAATGAGCTGATGGTCGAGACGTTGCGCCAGACACTGCCACTTTTGCCTGAGGATAAGCCGAGGTATCTCATGGGAGTAGGCATGCCGTTGGATTTGTTGGAGGCGGTATCGCAGGGAGTGGACATGTTCGACTGCGTGGTGCCTACGCGTAATGGCAGGAACGCGACGGTGTTTACGCCGGATGGCACGCTTTTGCTGCGGGGGGCGTCGTATATCCGGGATTTTACGCCGATCGATGAAAAATGCCCCTGTTATACCTGTCGCACGCACACGCGATCGTATCTTCGGCATCTTTTTAATGCGGGAGAGCATCTGGCGGGAAGACTTGCTTCTTTACACAACCTCACATTTTTTATACAATTACTCGGGTCTATGAGGCGGAGCATCGAAGAAGACCGCTTCATCGAGTTTCGTCGGGATTTTGAGCGTCGGTTCACGCAAGTCAGTACAGGAGATAAAGAATGAGCGGGGAGCCTCCGGTTTTTTTACAGCCACAAGTGGTTTTTTTGGTTTTCATGGTCGGTTTCATGTATTTTGTGATCATCCGGCCCCAGCAAAAACAGAAGAAAGAACATGCGAACATGGTTGCTAAGCTTGATAAGAATGACGAGGTGATTACGGTCGGGGGGCTTCACGCGACCGTGATTTCCGTCGGCGAGAAGACGGCCACCATCCGTATCGCCGACAACGTGAAAGTGGAAATCGAGAAATCCTCGATCGTCCAAGTGACGAAAAGTAGGCAATGATCCCACCACCTTCTGGTCAAAGCGGCGTAAAAGAGGTGGTGGGATGACGACTCAGGGTATGAAATGGCGCGTCCCGCTGATTGCCGCGGTGGTCGCGATTTCCCTTTATTATGCGGTCCCTCCGATCGATCCCGATGGCTCCGGGCCAAAACAGGGGAAGATCAAACTCGGTCTTGACCTTCTCGGAGGAATGCAGTTGGTGCTCAAGGTGGATACCTCCAGGTTGACGGCCAAGGCCGCGGAGGATGCGGCGCTCCGCGCGATGGAAATCGTGAGAAACCGTATTGATCAGTTTGGCGTGTCTGAGCCCTCGATTCAACAGCAGGGGGCTGACCGTATCTTGCTGCAGTTGCCGGGCGTGACGGATCGCGAACGGGCGCTGGAGCTGATCGGCCGCACGGCCCTTTTGGAGTTCAAACTGGTTTCAGACGACGAGGCCAAACTCAAAGAAGCCAGGGAAGGAAAGACGCCGGAAGGGTATCGTCTTTACAAAGCCGAGAATGAAGGAGAGCTGTTACTCGAGGACAAGGCGCTGCTCACCGGCAAAGACATCAGCGACGCCCAAGTCAATTTTGAGTCTCAGTACAATGAACCCGCCGTCAGCTTGACCTTGAATCCCGAGGGGGCCAAGATTTTTTCAGATCTTACGGGCGCCCAAGTGGGTCGGCGGCTTGCGATTGTATTGGATGACAAAGTGCAGTCGGCGCCGGTGATCAACGAGAGGATTCCGTCGGGCAAGGCCCAGATCTCGGGACGTTTTTCGATAGAACAGGCCAACGATTTGTCGATTGTCCTGCGCGCGGGCGCTTTGCCGGCCCCGCTGATCGTCGAGGAAGAACGGTCGGTGGGTCCGAGTCTCGGCAAAGATTCCGTCCAGCAAGGCATCCGGGCGACGCTTTGGGGTTTTATGGCGGTGGTCGCGTTCATGGCGCTTTATTATTTGTTTGCCGGCGTTATCGCAAACGTCGCGCTCTTTTTAAATATTCTCATCACGCTTGCGGCGCTCAGCTATTTTCACGCGACGCTGACGCTTCCGGGCATCGCGGGCATCGTGCTCACGATCGGTATGGCGGTGGACACAAACGTCCTGATCTTTGAGCGCATCCGTGAAGAACGGCAGCTCAACAAACCGATGGCGGCTTCGCTGGCCGCCGGCTACAAAAAGGCCTTTGTCACTATTTTGGACTCCAATCTCACGACGCTGATCACGGCCATCATTCTTTATTATATCGGCACGGGTCCCGTCCGAGGGTTTGCGTTGACGCTGGCGGTCGGTATCGTTGCCAGCATGTTCACGGGGATCACGGTGACCCATACGCTCTTTGACCTGATGCTCGCCAAGGGTGGTTTGAAAGACCTTAAGATGTTGCAGTTTTTAAGACAGACGCCGAAGCTCAATTATTTAAAGGTGAGAAAGTTTTGTTACGCGCTCTCGCTGGTGGTGATCTTAGTCGGCACGACCGCTTTTGTCCGCCGCGGACCGGGTATGTTCGGCGTCGACTTCTCGGGAGGGTCGATGCAGGAGTACCGTTTTAAGAAGCCCACGGCCATTGAACAACTCCGCAAATCTTTGACCGAGATCGGTTACGGCACCGCGACAATACAAAAGGTCGGCGAAACCAACCAAATTATTGTCCGGTCGCCTTTGAATTCTGAAAAGCCGATCGCCGAAAAGATCAAAAAAGATTTTGCCGATAATCCGTATGAAGTGCTGAGGATAGAAAACGTCGGACCTGTCGTGGGCAAAGAGCTCAAGACCAAGGCGCTGTGGGCGTTTATTTTCTCGCTGCTGGCGATTTGGGTTTATGTGGTATACCGATTTGATTTTCGTTACGCGTTCGGCGCTATCCTGTCGCTTTTTCACGACGGTCTGGTCGCGGTCGGTTTTGTCGCGCTCACCGGGCGCGAGATGTCGATCACGGTGCTCGCCGCGGTATTGACCATCCTAGGATATTCGATCAACGACACGATCGTGATCTTCGACCGCATCCGTGAGCGCCGCAGAAGCGGCATCAAGGAGACGTTTGAGGAAGCGATCAACAACAGCGTGAATCTTACGATGTCACGGACCATCCTGACCTCGTTTACCGTGTTGATGGTGGTGGTGGCGCTGTATTTCTTGGGCGGCGAAGTCATCAACGACTTCGCGTTCACGATGCTCGTGGGGCTTGTCAGCGGAACCTACTCCACCGTTTATATTGCGGCGCCGGTACTGGTGGACTGGCCCGGTTCGAAAAAACGGGGTTGATGAAACCCCATTGGACGCTTCTATCCCCGGCGCCTAGCGCTTCGCGCATTGCGGCCGAGCTCGATATCCATCCGGCCATTGCCTCCATTCTTCTCCGGCGGGGTCTTCACACGCCTTCCGAAATCTCCGATTTTCTCGACCCTTCCTTAAGTTCGCTTCAAGACCCGTTCGTTTTTCAGGACATGGACAAGGCCGTGTGGAGAATCCGCCGGGCGATTGCGGACCGTGAAAAAATTTTGGTTTACGGCGACTACGATGTTGACGGGGTGACAGGGAGCGCGGTTCTTTATCCGGCGCTGAAAAAAATGGGCGCCCAAGTGGAAGTGCATATCCCTCACCGTATTCAGGAGGGTTATGGGCTTAATCGGGAGACGCTGGGCCGCCTAGCGGAGAAGGGTCTGGGGCTCGTGATCACCGTGGATAACGGCATTACCGGCGTCGAGCAAATTCGCTTTCTTGTCTCCCGGGGAGTGGACGTGATTATCGTGGACCATCATACGCCCAAAGGGGAAATTCCGCCGGCCTATGCGATCTTGAGCGCCGCCGTCGGTGAAAAAAAGGGAGACCCCAATCTTGCCGCCTGCGGCGTGGCGTTTAAACTGGCCTGGGCGCTTTTGGGAAATCTGGAATCCGTGCGCGCCTGCTTGGATCTTGTGGCGCTCGGGACTGTCGCGGATTTAGCGCCTGTGCTCGGGGATAACCGCGTGCTTTTGAAGCACGGCCTGCCTGAACTGTCGCGAAGTAAGAGGCCGGGACTGGCCGCGCTGATGAAGGTCGCGCGGATTTCGAGGCGTCATGTCAGCTATCGTGACATCGCGTTTGGACTAGGCCCGCGCATCAACGCCTCCGGAAGAATGGGATCGCCGCTACACGCGTTCGAGCTTCTCACCACGGATTCCGAAGAAACGGCCGCGCGGCTGGCCAAATTACTCGATGACGGAAACCGCGAGCGCCAGCGCGTGGAGGCCGAGGCCTTTGAACAGGCGGTCGAGCGCGTCCGGGCGGATTTTTCAGGTCCGTCGGAGCATCCGGTTTTAGTTTTGCATCACCCCCAATGGCACGAAGGCGTGCTCGGGATCGTCGCCGCGCGGCTGGTGGAGCGTTTCCAAAAACCGTCGATAGTGATTTCCATGAAGGACCGCGTCGGTAAAGGATCCGGCCGGTCACTTCCGCAGTTCTCCCTGTTTGACTGCGTGCTGAAATGTGAGAATCTTCTTGAGAGCTTCGGGGGCCACGCGCAGGCCTGCGGTCTGACGATACGCGAAGAGAATATTGACGAGTTCAGGCGGCGGGTGAATCAGTCAGCTCTCGAGACGTCTGCGCTCAGCGTTCGCGCGGCGCTCGAAATCGAAGGCGAACTGGCGCTGGGAGAGCTCGATTTGAAATTTCTAAAAGACTTGGAGAGGTTGGCGCCCTTTGGTCCTGGCAACAAAAAACCACTTTTTCTTTCCAAGGGGCTCAAGGTGAAGGGCGAAGCCAAAAAACGGGGCAAAGACACGCTGGTGTGTTGGATGACGGACGCCGGCGGACAAAACACCTGCGAGGCGATCGGCTTCAGGGCTTTCAGCCGTTGGAATGCTTCTTCCGAAAGACAGCGGGACATTGTCCATCGTCCCTCGCTAAGGGAATCCGATGGGATTGCGTCAATTCAATTGGAACTGGAAGACTGGATTTAAACGGAGGGTTTCCAGCTGCGCTTGGGGGCTTT
>JAHFFL010000078.1 GCA_023247955.1 Candidatus Omnitrophota bacterium | reverse complement strand
TTCATCGAGTTTATTCAACACGCGTATCACCTCCTGCGCGGTGTCATAATGGTTTTTCGACACGATCGCGGGATCCAGGTTGACGCTCGAGGAAGCCAGCGGGTCTATGGCCGGGTAAAGCCCCGCCTGCATGCGTGCCCTTGAAAGCACCATGATGGAGTCCAGATAACTGAAAATAGCGACCACCGCGGGGTCCGTCAAATCGTCGGCAGGCACGTACACCGCCTCCACGGCGGTGATCGATCCCTCGCGCCCCGAGTGAATCCGCTCGTGAAACTCGCTCATCTCCGAGGCCAGCGTCGGCTGATAGCCCGTTTCCGAGGGAATATGTCCCAAGAGGGTGGACATCTCCATACCGGCCTGCGCAAAACGAAATACGCTGTCCGCGAAAAACAGCACGTCCCGCTTCTGCTCCTGGAGATACTCGGCCATCGTAAGCCCCGTCATCGCGACTTCGAAGCGGGCACCCGGCGATTCGTTCATCTGGCCGTAAACCAGCGCTACGCGTTCTAGAACCCCGCCTGTTTTTTTCAGCTCATGGTAAAGTTCGTACCCCTCGCGGATACGCTCTCCGATACCGGTAAAAACGCAGGCGCCCTGATGTTTTTCAATGACGTTGTGGATCAGTTCCAACGTCAGCAGGGATTTTCCCAGCGCCGCGCCGCCGAGCACGCCGTTCTTCGAACCCTTGACGAGCGGGAAAAGAAAATCAATCATTTTGATTCCGGTTTCCAGCACCTCAAAACTGCGGTTGCGCTCCTCCTCGGGATTGATGGCAATCCGCTTGCCGGTCTTGCGCACGGGCCGGTACACCTCCGCCGTGATGGGTCCGCCGCCGTCAATCGGCTGGCCGAGCACGTTCATCAAACGGCCGAATGTTTTCTCGCCGACCGGGACCTGAATGAAATCCCCGGTGACTTTGGCCGGCGCGCCGCGGTACAAATCAATCGTGGATCCCAGCGCGATGCAGCGCACGGCGTTCATGCCGATATGCTCCATCACCTCGAGCGTGACCTCGCTTCCGTCGTGAGTGCGGGATTTGAGCACCTCGTAAATCTTGGGCAGGCTTTGCCCGGCTTCAAATTCCACGTCCACTACCGGGCCGTGCACGGAGATCACTTCACCCGGAGACATGGGACACCTCCGCCGCTTTGGCTTTCTTTTGTTGTCTTGAGAAATGCTGGCTTGAGAATATCTCGCGGATGCCGGCGTCAATCACCTCGTGGCTGGCGCGGAAATACTGCATCCTGACCTTTTCGCTGCTCTTCGAAAGATGCTCGTACCGTTCGTTGAGCTCTATCGTACGGGCCGCCACTTCGGAAAGTTTGGAATCCCAAAAGATCTCGTAAAGCTGCCTGCCGAAACAAAGCGCTATCGTGTACTGGATGATCTGCTCAATATCGGGCTCCATGATTACGGTGTCCAGCTCCGTCTCGTCTTCGGGACGCTGATTGCCCAGCATGTTGTAGGGCAGGAGGTTCGTGACCTCAAGCGTTTGTTTTGTGAACGAGTGGCAGCGCGCGTAAATCACGTGGATGCTGCCAATACGGTTGGCCGTGTACAAATCCATGAGGTATTTTTTGAGTGGGAGTACAGCCTGATACTCCAGAGGAAACGGGATGCCCGGAAATTCCACGGGCTCAATGCCGAAATCCCGGATTTTCCGGGCGCCGCGGCGGCCGAGCACCACAAGATTCGTCCCTGGATTCTCGCGGTAAAACTGGACGGCCTTTTCGACAATCAGGTTGTTGAGCGCGCCCAGGAAACCCTCATCGGAAGTGATCGCGATCATCGCCGGGATAGAGCTCGGCTCCTCCGAGAAAAAACCGGCGGTCAGGTGCTTGCTCTGATAAAAATTGAAAAACGATTCGAGAAGACGGACAAATTGAGAGGCCTCTTTCTTTTGTTTCTCCAGATAATGGAATTCCGAAGCGGCGATTTGTTTCAAGAGCTCAAGCGTATGAATCACCTGGAGTTCGCGCCTGAGGTGATTCTTGAGTTTTAAGACGGTGATCTTGCTCATGGGGCGGGTGTCTCCTTGGCGGAGGCCCTTTTCGGTTCGCCGGCTTGGCTTTTAAAAAACTCGACGGTGGCTGCGTCGATTTCTTTCCGTATGGATTCGGTGATCGTCATCTCCGTGCGGAGCGCCTTGAGAAGCGCCGGGTAGTAATCCATAAGAAATGAATAAAACGTCTTTTTGAATTTCGCGATAAGCGCTCCGGACAACTCGTCCAACGACCCTTTCTTGAGCACAACCAGTAAAATGATCTGTTCGATTGCATCCACCGGCTCGTTTTTACCTTGTTTGAGGATTTCAGAAATCGCTTGTCCCCGTTTGAGTTTGGCCTGCGCCTCTTTCGAGACCGAGGAACGCAGCTTGGAGACATTGAGCAGCTCTTTATACTTCACGTATTCCAGGCGCAGCGTGGCAGCCACCGAACGAAGCGCGGGACTTTGAATTTTGTTTCCGATACGCGACACCGAAAGACCCAGATCGATCGCGGGTTTAAATCCTTCCTTGAAAAGATCGGACGACAAATAAATCTGGCCGTCCGTCATTGACACCAGATTGCTTGAGATATAGCCGGTCAAATCCCCCTGCAGGGTCTCGACGATCGGCAAAAATGTCATCGAGCCGCCGCCAAGCTCGGGCTTGAGCTGCGCGGCGCGCTCCACAAGCTGGGAATGCACGTAGAAGATGTCTCCGGGATACGCCTCACGGCCGGGTGAGCGGTCCATCAGAAGCGATATCTGCCGGTAAACCCATGCATGCTTGGTCATGTCGTCAAAGACCACGAGCACGTCCCGCCCCTGCCGCATCAGGTGCTCTCCGATGGTCGCCGCCGTGTAAGGGGCCAGGTACTGTTCGCCCACCGGCGCGTCGGCGGTACTGGCCACCACGATCGAATACCCCAACGCCCCCCGGCTCTGGAGCAAAAGAATCATCTTCAGCAAAAAATCGTAGCTGCGGCCGATGCAGCAGTAAATGCAAACCACATCCTTCCCTTTTTGGTTCAGGATCGCGTCCATCGCCAGCGTCGTTTTCCCCGTCATGCGGTCGCCGACGATGAGCTCACGCTGGCCTTTGGCGATTGGGATCACGGCATCGAGGATGTTGGTCCCCGTAAAAAACTGGCGGCTTAAAGGCGCCCGCTCCGTCATTCCCGGCGCTTCGGCAAAAAGCGGCATCGCGTCATCGGGCTTGATGTCCTGCCTGCCGTCACAAGCGACTCCGAGCCCGTTCACGATCCGCCCCACATAAGCGCCGCCTACCGGCACCTTCAGACTTTCGGTCCGTGAAGTCACCGAATCCCCGGATTTCAGGCCCGACACTTCGCCGAAGACCAGCGCCTCCACAATATCTTTGTCAAAACCGATCACCATCCCCTTGATTCCTCCGGGAAAAAGAAGCGGCTGGCAAAACGCGCAGGACGGCAACCCCTTGAGCCGCACAATCATTTGGCGGATCTCGAGGATCGTGCCTATTTCCTTGACGTCGAATGCGCCCGAACGCGCGTGAGTTTCCTTCATCACCAGCGACACGAGTAAATCTAGGCCTCCAGTTTTAGGTGTTTCTCAAAACGGTTTTTGAGACTCCCGTCCAGCACGAGCTCCCCCACCACCAGAACAAATCCCGCAATCAGCTCTTTGTCGATCTCCTCGCGGATTTCTACCGCGGAAGCAGATCCTTTTTGCCGCAAGGCCGAAAGCTCCTTTTTTAATTTCTCCTTCTGGGAATCACCGAGCGCGAAAGCCGACCGCACCTTCACGGACTTTTCGACGGCAATCCCTTTCGCCTGGTCGGTATCCGACAAACTCTGCAAAAGCTCTTCGGTCAAATGCTGGTGCAAAACCTTAAGCATGCCTTCGCTGAACGTGTTTTTCACAAGCCCGCAGGCGATGCCGACGCCCTGCCGGCTGGCGTTCTGCTCAAATTGGCGCTCAAGCATTTTTTCTTTTTGCGTCAGCTCGCCTCTCAAAACCGATTTTTCTTCCTCCAGCCGCGCGAGCGCGTTCTGTTTGAGAAGCTTCAGCTCCTCTTCTCCCTGGAGCTTTCTCTGGGCGATTTCCTGGTCGGTCTTGCGTATCCTCTCCTCGCAGTCTTTCAAAACCATTTCCTGGTATTTTTGCAGCTCTTCCTCTTTTTTTACGGTCTTCTGCTGCAGTTTCTCCATGCGGCCGATCGCGCCTGTCAAATGACCGTGAAAAAACTGTTGCAGCGCGAACAGCAGAAGAAAGAAGAAGCCAATCTGCAACGCCAAAAGCTGCCAGGCCATTTCCCGTTTCCTCCCCTACACCCTGCCGCTGAAAAGATAAAAGATGAGGATGAGCGCGATCAGCGCTATCGCCTCGGCGAACACGAACGCGAGAATCATCGTCGTCTGAATCTTCGGCGCGGCCGAAGGATTTCTCGACAACGCAATGATGCCTGCGTAACCGATCAGCGCGATCACCGCTGATGGGCCCGCCGTGCTTAAAAACATCAACAAGATGAGGTTACCCATTATTCCACCACCGCAAAGAGCTCTTTGCCATCAAACCGCATGAGGCCCTGCTCGATCGAGACCCTCTTGTACTCATACTCCTCCGAGGGATCCTCACTCAAAACGAGCTTCGAGAGCTTTACTGAGATCTTGCCTTTAGCCAAAAGGGACACGATAGGCGCATGAAGATCGGCTATCTCGAAATCACCCATTACGCCGGGCAAAACCACCCGCTCGGCCTCACCTTCATGCAAGACCTCGTCTGAAATATGCACAATATGGACATTAAACATAGGATCTAGACCCTAGTTCTTCTTATATAATTATACACTATATGAATCGAAATTCAACTATTTTTAGTATTTATTATCAAAAATTAGCATACAACCGGCACTCCCATGTAGCGCAGGCTTAAGCCTGCGCTACAAGAAGAGGACCTCGATAAGAAGTTGGAAAAAACAGCTTTTAAGCAAGTTTTGGCTTGTGGGCCAGCACTTTATTTCTGCCGGTTTGTTTGGCCTGGTAAAGCGCTTTGTCGGCCCGTTTGACAAGCTCCTCGCCGCTTTCGCTGCGGTTATAAGTCGCTACCCCCAAACTGACAGTCACCGGGTGCGCGGTTTTGGACTCCCCGAGAAGGAATTGTTTTTCTTGGACGGTGGCGCGTATCTTTTCGGCGATCTCTTCCGCGGCCTCGATACTGTGGCCGGAGAGCATCATCACAAATTCTTCCCCGCCGTAACGGCAGGCCACGATAGAATTGGTGCTCTTGTCCTGGAAGACCTTGGCGACTCCCTTCAGCACCTCGTCTCCAGCCGCATGTCCGAACGTGTCGTTGATTTTTTTGAAAAAATCCACGTCGGCCATAATGATCGAAACTTCTTTATCCTGCCGCAGTTTTGCGCTGCGAAGCTCAGTGCGTAAGAGAAGCTTAAAGTGCCCGATGTTGAAAAGCCCGGTCAGATCGTCCTTGGTTGCCTTGCTGATCAGACTCTTTTTCAGCACCATGCGTTCCTCGGAAGGAGTGACGTTGATTTCCTTGACCCGCGTCATGTCGCGGAGTTGTTTTTGCCAAATCACGAAGGATCCTAGACTCAACAACGCCAAAAATCCCACGATCGCGACAATGAGTTTCCATGGCCCGACCGCGAAAGGATTTTCCTTGCCGCCCGAAGAATCAGGACCAAACAAATTGCCGCCGCCGCTCATCGCCGAACCTTGGGCACCGCTCCTGGCTTTGAATTGCTCCAAAGAATCCAGGTCCTTCTGGATTTTGTCA
>JAHFFL010000077.1 GCA_023247955.1 Candidatus Omnitrophota bacterium | reverse complement strand
ATCGCCAGCTACTAGGAAGGACTTCTTCTGGGATCCTCCAAGAGATCCTGGATCTCGAACGGCAGCGCGCCGAACTCTTTGGCGGTCGCGATCACTTCCGAGCAAAGCTCGTACTTTTCCCTGAGCAAAGCTTCTCTCAGGTAGAGCAGGGCTGTCAATTTGACCGGGTGTTTGGACAGCCGCACCCTTTTTTGTTCCCCCGGATTTTGTATGGTTTTCAGCATCACGTCCTCCTCGTCGTAGAAATATCGCCACACCGCGCGGCGGATCGTTTTCCGCTGGTCCTTTTCGAGGCATGTGGAAAACGAAAAAACCCATTACCTCGAAACTGGTAATGGGTTTTGGAATTTTTTGGTCTTACTATTTACTCTGAAGCTTTAACTCTCTCCTCCGCCCATTGCCGGCCATTTCGACATACCATAATGACGAAACGTGGCGCACACGGCAAGCCGTGCAACCTTGGCTGTGCGGCGCATAATAGGTAAACTGTTAGAAACGATTTTTTGTGTGTTCATTCTGAATATCCTGAGAGATAGTATAAAAGGAATATCGCTTTTTTTCAAGATAAAATCTCTCTCAGCCAACTTAAGAAATGATTTCTCTTGACAAAAATTGTTAAAACTTGATAGTATCAAGTTGCTTTTATTACCATAAAAAAATAAACAGGGGGAGAAAAATGAAGTCTAGCTTTTTAAAAGCGGCAAGCGTACTGATGGTTCTGGGTGTGGCGCTTTGCGGGCAGGCGTTTGCGATGCCCTCAGACGCCGAATCCAATACAGCTCAACTTACAAAGCTGTTTCCCGAAGGCTTCGGTCTTGAGGCCGTGGGTTTGCCGGTAACGTTGGGGTTTGGCTCAACGGCCGACTATGTCATCGACAGGAATTTCGATGAGGGGATCGACATCGACGAGGGCATCTGGTACGGCGGCAACGTGTACTGGGATCCCCTTGAAAATGTCCATCTGAGCACGTTCTTTGGCGTGGCGGATTTCACGTTGGGTAACGTGCGTATCAACAACGACACCACCACGAGAATGATTCTCAAAACTAACACCGATTTTGCGGTCGGTGGCGGCGGGAAGGTGGATATTCTTCAATTCGATCTTCTTCCTGATCTACCCAAGATGAATCTGTTCGCCAGCGGCGGCTATCGTTGGACAAGCGGCAATGTGACGGACGTCACTAGCGGTTCCTTCAATGCCGTTTCTCAGGCTCTTAACGTGGAGGTCAATGAATGGCAGGCCACGTTGGGTGTGTCGCAGAAATTCGATAACCCGCTCAGCTTTATCGGTTGGAACGGATTCAGCGCGGTGCCCTATGTCGGCGTTCAGTACAATGATGCGACACTGAATGTCTCAGGCACAAGTGTACTGCCGAATGATGCCCGCGTTCCCAATCAGTCTGTTAAAACAGGCGCAAGGGATAGCGACAACGTGGTGGGTGTTGCCACCGGTCTCCAGTTGATTGGTTTTTCCAATCAGCTTTCCGTCAGCGTCGAAGGGCGGTTTATCACGGAAACATCGGTTTCTTTAAACGGCCATTTCCGCTGGTAGTTCGGTTCTAATTTAGCCTGGCTTCCCGTTGAAAAGAGGAAGTCCGGCCAGAGTGTCGAGTGAGTGTGTACCGTTTTAGGCGAGTCTGCGTTTTCTGCGTACTGTTTGTATCCATAGCTTTCGGTTTTCTCAAGCAATCAAAGGTAGCTTGCCGCTCCTTTGAGGCGATGACTTCATCGCATGAAGACGCAGATTCGCGCTATTTAGTCCTCAAAGAGCAAGTCCGTTCTTTCGTTCCCGCTTCCCAGTTCAAGCTTTCGCGCTTTTCCTATCTATCCGGCGATCTTGAAAAGGCCGCCGAGCGCTACTATAGTTTTCAGTACGCGATGGCGCCTTATCAGGTTTTCAATGACAGGGTCTATACCCGCTATCTTTTTCTCGATTTTGAAACGAATGAAAAACTAAAGGCCTATTGCCGGGACAAATTCCTTCAGATTCTTTTTGAGCACGAAGGTTTAGCCATCGCCCAAAGAGGGCGACCCGCGCTTTGAGAGGCGTTATTTCCGCGTCGATCGCATATTTGGTATCGTGGCTTATCGGCGCTTTGGGCTTGAGGATTTATTTAAAAAGCGCGCAGTGCCGCCATTCTTTAATTTTATTCCTTGCTCCCGGCGCCGGCCTTTTCGCCGGCGTCTTCATCCTTTATCTGGGTCTCTACCTCTTTAACGGCATTTCAAGGGTCTTTGCGCTGGCAGCCAATCTCCTCTTGCTGATCGTTCTGTGCGCGGTTTGGCGACGCGCTCCACGGGATAAACGGGACAATTCTTTGGCGAAAGAATGGAAAATTCTCTTCGCCGTTCTTTGCCTGGGTGCGCTTTTTTTATTGGCCGTGATGCTGAAGTCCCCTTTTGGAAATGGCCTCGACGTCTGGGCCATCTGGAAGATGAAGGCCCGCGTGATTTATTATTCTCCGGAATGGCGGAGCATCTTTTCCCTGGCCCTGAGATTTTCTCATCCCGATTATCCGCTTTTTTATCCGCTCGCGATGATCTGGGGGTGGCTGCCGGGCGGGCGGGAGACACCGGCCGCGTCTTTTGGGCTGGCTCTGATTTTTACGTTGTCTCTCATCGGAATCGTGGTGAGCGCGGCTGCCGAGCGGGGCACCAAATCCGGATGGCTCTGCGGTCTTTTTCTTATTTCGGTGCCGCATTTCATCGGCATGGGAGGTTCGCAGTATGCGGATATTCTTGTGGCCTATTTCTACACAGCGGCCGTAGTCTTGATGGACCAAGCCTTTCGCGAAGGCAATGAGCGCCTGGCACGTGTCTCGGGCGTTTTTGCAGGGATGTCGAGTTTTGTGAAAAATGAAGGGCTTCTTTTTTTTGTGGCTTTTTGTGTTTCTCTATTTCTTTTTGCGGTTCTGGGCCCCAAGAAGAGACGCCCTATTTTCCGGCGGTTTTTTTTCACAGCGGCCCAGGGTGGGCTCTTTTTTCTCGCCTTTACGGCATTTTTCAAATACTTCGAATTTTATCCCAATCACATGTTGAAACCCGAAACTATTCGCTACCACTTAACGTCTGGGGACATCTTGCCCAGGACTGTGACTATCCTGTCGTTTGCGTTTGGAGAGTTCTTTAAAGAAAATTCCTGGGTTTATGTGTGGCCCGTTTTTTGGCTGATTTTTATCCTTTATCCGCGCCGGACGCTGGATCCAAAAAGACTATGGATATTTTTGGCAGCTTTTTTTGTCAACGTGGGTTACGCCTGCGTGTATCTCGTGACGGCGCTTGGTTTGCCCATGCAGCTCGGGGCGTCTTTGGATAGGGTGATGATACACACGTTTCCCGTTTTTACTTATTTTTTCCTCACGGGCGCACCGTTTGCGCAGGAATCATGAAAATCCTGTTTTTTCTGGATTATATTCAGGATGTGGATTTGCTGCTCCCGCTTGCGCGAAAGGCCTCGGAGAAATCAGGTTGGCAAGTGTCGGTTTGTTTTACCGATCGTTTATACGGCCGGTTTCCGTGCGCCGCTTCGGATTTCAAGTCGCTTCCTGTTCAATTTCGGGTGGTGGTACGCTGGAAAATCCTTCTGGGACTTGGACTGGATCTGGAGGGGTTAGACGTGCTGGTCACGGCCTCCGAATCCAATCTGCGTCCCCACTGGGCCGCGCATCGGTTGACACAGCAGGCAAACCGCCGAGGTATAAAAACCTATACGCTTCAGCATGGATTCGAGCAGGCCGGCTTGACTTACTTTGACCGCAGGAATCCTCCGGGCACGGTGTGTTATGCCTCACAGAGGATTTTTATTTGGGGAGAGGAAGCGACGCTCCACCCCGACACGCCGGCGGATGTGAAAGCGCGCTGTGTTTCCGTCGGTTGTCCCAAGGAATTGAGGGGACCTGGAGCTACGCAAAAGCCGGAAGGGCGGCCGTTTGTCGTCGCCGTCTTTGAGAACCTGCACTGGCACCGTTATACGAATGAGTACCGCGCACAATTTGCGGCCGATTTGAAAGAAACCGCCGGGCGTTTTCCTGAAATCTTGTTTTCTGTCCGCCCCCATCCGGATCATCGCTGGATTGAACGCAACCATGCCGGCCTTTTCTCTGACGTCACCAGTCTGGTTTTGAACGGGGACGGTATCCGGGATGCAAACGCGGTAATCACGACACTCTCGACCGTGGCTTTGGATGGGGCGATGGCTGGTTTGCCTGTAGCCGTAGTGGCCTACAGTCTGAATGTTTCTCCTTATAGGCCGCTGTTTGCTGTCCGCTCTCAGGACGACTGGTGCGGCTTCATTCGATCGGTAACGGGGGCATCTGGCCATGGCGAATGGGCCAATGCCTCAAGGCAGTTCGTTAATCGAACTGTAATCCAAGGTGATGCGGTTGAGGCCATCTTAAGGGTTTTGAGAAGTGATTGCAGCTTTATGCATCCTAGTGTATGATGAACGGATATCCGAATGAAACGCCATGACGTACTGAAAATTTTTATTGGATGGGATAGCCGTGAGGAAGTCGCCTACGAAGTTTGCATTACGTCCCTTCGCAGGCATTCCACACGATCGCTCGAGATCACCCCGCTCAAGCAAGAAGAACTGAGGCGTAGAGGGCTTTATTCGCGTTCCAAAGACCCTTTGGCTTCGACCGAATTTACTTATACCCGGTTTTTGACACCTTTTTTGTCAGGTTATCGTGGTTGGGTGTTGTTTGTGGATTGTGATTTTTTGTTCACGGCCGATATTGCCGGGCTATTCGCGATGGTGGATGAACGCTATGCTGTGATGTGCGTCCAGCACGATCACCGTCCGCCGGAGCGAACGAAGATGGACGGCGTGGTGCAGACGGTCTATCCGCGGAAGAACTGGTCGAGCCTCGTGCTTTGGAATTGCGCCCATTTCGCCAACCGCATTTTGACGCCCGACGTTGTGAACGGCAAAACCGGAGCGTTTTTGCACCGATTCCAATGGCTGAAGGATTCTGAGATCGGCGTGCTTCCGGAAACATGGAATTGGCTTGAGGGTTGGAGCAAAGTCGTTGCGGGGGAAGTACCCAAGGCCATTCATTTTACACGCGGAGGCCCTTGGTTCAAAAATTGGAGAGACGTTACTTTTGCAGACCTATGGTATGCGGAGCGGGATCAGCTGGCGCAGCAATCTTCTCCGGCTTACCGATGACGCGACCACTGATTGATACTTCCTCCTCTCGATATCCGGAAAGTGTCCAAAGGACCCACAGACTGGATGACCGTGCGGTGATTCGCCGGGCGGTTGAGGATCTTCTATGAGTACGCGGTCTGCGGTTATCATTTCCGCTGGGGCGATCCAAAACTCGAAGAGGCGCTCTTGAATGACCCCAATCTTTACAAGCTTCGGCGTTTTGGGAATAACCAGATGGTTCGAGATAGAAGAGCAAGGCGGGGTTGAACTTGAAAAGGATGGGGTTCATGGACGAAGAAACCTTAGAAAATAAAGTTTTCCTCGTGACGGGTGCGGCTCAGGGTATCGGACGCGTCCTTGCGGAGGTTTTTTCTGAAAGAGGCGCTCGTGTGATTCTCGGTGACATTCAGACTTTGCGCGGCCGCTCGTTGGAACGGGACTTGAGAAAAAAGGGCAGAGAGGCGTTATTCGTGCGCGTGGACCTGAGAAATGAACGGGATATCCGGAAGATGATCGCTCAAGGCATCGATCGTTTCGGAAGGTTAGACGGTGTGATCAATAATGCCCGGCCGTTTTTGCGCGCGGCAAGCTTTGAAAGAGGTCTTAAGGAATGGGACTTGGCAATGGATGTTCTTCTCAAGG
>JAHFFL010000076.1 GCA_023247955.1 Candidatus Omnitrophota bacterium | reverse complement strand
CCCCCGAAAGAGACCCGCGTTTTCCAATGGTCTTTTGGGTCATTTGATTCCCAGCTTCTTCTTCACTTCAAGCAAATCCTTGAAAAACTCAGGCAAACGGGCACTCAGCGCGAATATCTTTTTTTGTTCGGCAATGGACCTGGCGGGACTCCCGAGGATCACGCTCTTTTCCGGAAAGGACTTGGTCACACCGGCTCCCGCGCCGACCACGCAGCCGTCGCCGAGCTGCAGGTGCCCCACCAGACCCGCTTGGCCCGCGATCACCGTATCTTTTCCCACTTCGGTAGAACCGGAAATGCCGGCCTGGGAAATAATAAGGGAGTTTTCACCGACTACGACGTTGTGCGCGATCTGAACGAGATTATCAATCTTTGTCCCTTTCTTAATCCACGTCTTCTGAAAACGTCCGCGGTCAATGCACACGTTGGCGCCGATCTCGACGTCGTCCTCGATGCATACGGACCCAATCTGAGGGATCTTCACATGGACCCCGCCCACGGTCTCATACCCAAAACCGTCGCTGCCGATCACCGCGCCGCTGTGGAGTATCACGCGGTCGCCAATCTCGGTCTTTTCCCGTATCGAGACCTGCGGATAAATCCTCACCTCGCGGCCGATCACGCAGTCCCTGCCGATAAAGACCCCGGCCTCTATCGCCGTTCCGTCGCCGACCTGGGTATTTTCTTCGATAACGGCGTGCGGGCCCACAAAAACATCCTTGCCCAGGCGCGCGCCGGCGGCGACCACGGCCGTGGGGTGGATCCCGGCCGGCCGGGATTCCAGCGACGGCATAAAAAAAGACGCGACTTTCGTGAATGCCTTTGAAGGATTATCGGTCCGGACGAGAAATTTTCGATGAGACACGACGTCCCGGTGAGTAATGACCGCGGAAGCGAGGGTCTCTTCTAAATAGGGCAGGTATTTGGAACTGGAGAGGAAAGTGATGTCGCCGCTGCGTGCTTCCTTTATTCCGGCGACCCCCGTGATGGCCGCGCTGGAGTCGCCGACCAACTCTCCTTGCACCAGTGCCGCAACTTCCTCAAGTTTTAAGCTCCTTGGCTTCTCACTATTTCTTCTTGGTATAGGCGTCATTCAAAACCTTGATGACTTGAGTCGTCAGATTACCGCCTTCACTTTTGTACGCAAGCGCGCGGTCGTAGAAAATGAAAGAGTAACCCTGGGACTTCCCGTAGTCCTGGATCACCGCCTCGATCTCCTTGAGAATATCGCGCACCATGTTGTCGCGTTCTTTTCCGAGCGAGCTGCGCGCGCTGCGGTCAAACTCCTGAAGCGATTTTATCTTCTCGTCAATGATCGCCTGCTTCTCATCCTTCGCCGAAGCGCTGAGTAACTCCGCCTCGTCTTTAAGTTTTTTGATCTCATTGACCATCTTCTCACGCTCGGCCTGTTTCTGGGTGCCTTTGGCCTCAAGCGATTTGTCGAATTCCTTGGTTTTTAGATACTCGTCAAAAACGGTCGCCATCTCCACATAACCGATCTTGTCCGCCGCGGCCGAGGCCTTCGGCATGCCGGACATCCAAACCCCCGCGACGACCAAAACCAACACCGTAAAAGCCGCCAATTTTTTCATCGAGTTCTCTCCTTTTTAAAATCCTTGGCTGACATTGAAATAAAACCGGAGTTTCCTGCCTTCGCCTTCCACGTTATCCAAAGGATAACCCGCATCCAGTTTCACGGGTCCGATCGGAGTCTTGACGCGCACGCCGAGCCCAACCCCTGAAAACACACTCCCGCTGCCGAAATCCCCGATCTCCTTTTCCACATTTCCGGCGTCGAAAAATACAGCGCCCTTGATCAGATCGGGATAAATGGGGAATGTCTCCTCAGCATTGGCCACCCAGTAGGCCTCGCCGCCGATTGGTTCGCGGTTGCCGGGGTCTCTCGGGCCGATACGTCTTTCCCGGTAGCCGCGTATCGTGTTGGCGCCGCCCGCGAAATAGCGCTCATAAATAGGCACCTTGGAGGAATTCCCGAATTCGTCGACGACCCCGGCGCGCAGTTTGAGCTCAAGCACCATCTGGTCGAAGTTTTTGAAATACGTACTGCCCACGCCGGAAAGCTTCATGAAATCCCTGTCCCCGCCGAGGAAACCGCCGGCCATTTCTCCTATGGCCGACAGGAGATACCCTTCGGTAGGATTGAAAACACTATCCCTTTGGTCGTGGGTCAGCGTCAGTGCCAGACTGGAAGTCGTGTTACGTCCCTCTTCGTCTTTCAGCGCCTGTGAGGCGTCGGACCGGACATCGGAGATCTTGACCTGTTCCAGTTTGTACATCAGAAGCCCTTTATCGTACTCGCTAAATTCTTTGCCCAGGCGGAGATCGCCGCCGGTTTTTTTCTGATTAAAAAAGTAACCCGCATTCCCCGACCGGTTGAACTCCCTGTTGTAGAGATCAAAACCGAAAGAATACGGGTGCCCGAAAACCCACGGCTCCGTAAAACTGAGCTCCGCGTTTTGGCGCACGCTCCCAAGCTCAAGCCGCACGGCGAAATCCTGGCCCGCGCCGGTGAACGACTTCGTATTTTGCCAGTCAAAGTTCTTTTGACGAACCTGGACAAAACCGATCACCGAATCGATCGAGCTGTAACCACCGCCGAAACTGAACTCGCCGGTCTTGGCTTCCTTTACGCTCACGATGAGATCCCGCGTGTTCGGCAAAGAACCCGGTTCAGTGTCGAAACGCACGTCCTCGAAGAACCCGAGATTATACAGCCGTTCTTTCGACCTTTTTAATTTCGCTCCGCTGAACGACTCTCCCGGATAGGCCCTAAGCTCGCGGCGGATCACGATGTCCTTAGTCTTGGTATTCCCCTGTATCTTCACGTGGTCCACGTAAGTCAGTTCATTTTCAGTCACGGAATAACGCAAATCCACCCGGTCTTTTTCCTCGTTATAAAGAGACTCTGAACGGACCTGGGCGGAAAGATACCCTTTCTCGAAATAAAGGTCTTGAATCGCCGAGACATCCAAACGGAGGCCTTTTCTCGAAAAAGGTTTGCCCGGCGTCATCTTCAAAGCCTTTAAGATTTCTTCCTTCGACGCCACGGCGTTGCCTGAGAGCTCAATCTCGCCGGTCAAATATCTTTTGCCTTCCTCAACCCTAATTTTAAGAATGATGTCGCCGCTGTCTTTGCCGCCGGCGACGGTCTCGGTCTCGGTACGCACGTCGGCGTCGCTGAAACCAGCCTCGTCATAGAGGGCCTTGATTCTTTCCACGTCCTCGGTCAAGTCTTCCTGCTTGAGATACCCCGAACGGAACCAACCAAACCATGAGCTTTTCTTGGTTTTGATCTTCTTCAAAATATCACCGGTCTTAATAAAGTGGTTGCCGCTGACGCGGATGTCCCGGATGCGCAGCTTGAGCCCCTCGTCAATCAGGAGATGCAGCACCGCCTGCCCGGTCTCGTCGTTCACGTCCAGCGAGCTGTCGACATGCGCCTCCGAAAAACCTTTTTTCTCATAGAGTTTCTTCACGGCTTCCACGTCATCGCGCACGCGTTTTTGGTCGACAAAGTCACCGATCGCGGACTGCATTTCTTTTTTAATCTCATTGGTCTTCAGTTTTTGATTGCCCTCGATGCGAATCTCGGAAAGAACGGGCTTCTCCACGACATGGAAGACCACCTTCACGCCGCCGTCGAGGTCTTCCTGCTCGATGCGGACATCGGAGAAAAATCCCAAGCCATAAAGCCGTTTCAGATCTTCGTTCAGCACTGTGGAAGAGAGGGTCTCGCCGACTTGGGTCCTGACCTTGGAGAGTATCGTAAGACTGGAAACGGTCTTGTTTCCTTTGACATCGATCGCCTTCACCGTCTTTTCGGCTTCTTCCGCCCGTACCAGGGCCGCCGAAAACAGGAGTCCGGCGATAAAGATGGGGATCAAGCGTTTAAATTTCATAACGGTTTTCTACTTTAACACAGTTGACTTTAACTTTAAAGCTTTAAAAACCCCGTATCTCTTTTAAGCCATTTCCTCACGGCGCGCCAGCTCCGCGTTTTCAAAGCGCGTGTACTCGTGGATAAACGCCAGCTTAAAAGAGCCGACGGGACCGTTTCTTTGCTTGGCGACGATCACCTCGGCCTGGCCGCGGTTCTCCTCGGTCGGATGGTAATACTCTTCCCTCAAAAGCAGGACCACCACATCCGCATCCTGCTCAATGGCGCCGGACTCTCTCAAATCCGAGAGCTGAGGACGGTGATCGACGCGTGACTCCACGGCCCTGGACAACTGGCTGACCGCGATCAGCGGCACATGAAGCTCTCTGGCCAGCTCCTTCAGCGACCGCGAGATTTCCGAGATCTCCTGCTGACGGCTCTCGCTGCCCTGGGGGCCTTGCATCAACTGAAGGTAATCCACGATGATCAGCTTCACGTCAAACTGGGCCTTAAGCCGCCGTGCCTTGGCCTTGAGCTCAAGCGCGCTGATGCCGGGTGTGTCGTCGATATAGATCGGCGTGTTGGAAAGTTTGGCGGCCGCCTTCGTGAGGTTCGGCCAGTCGGACTGCGCAAGAAACCCGGTACGGACGCTGTGCGCGTTCACACGGGCGCAGGAGCAGAGCATCCTCTGGATCAACTGCTCTTTCGACATTTCAAGACTGAAAATCGCCGTGGGAACTTTAAGAACGAGGCCGACATGCTCGGCGATACAGGCCACCAGGGCGCTTTTTCCCATCGACGGCCGCGCAGCGATGACGATCAGATCCGAGGGCTGCAACCCCGCGGTCATCACGTCAAACTCATGGAAGCCGGTGGCCACGCCGGTCACCTGTCCTTTTCTCTGAAACAGTTTGTCTATCGCGTCAATCTGCTTCCGGATGATTTCTTTGAGCGGGACCACTCCGCCGGAGAACTTCCGGCTGGTGATGTCAAAAATAAGTCTCTCCGAACGATCCAGCAGTGCGTCGACGTCCTGCGTGTGGTCGAAACTGTCGGTGACGATCTGGGTCGCGCTGTTGATCAGATGCCGCAGGATATATTTTTCCTTCACGATCTTCGCATGATAAAGGAGATTGGCGGCCGTGGGCACGGTGCTGGTCAGGTAGGCGAGATAACTGGCGCCGCCGACGGCGTCCAGGTTGCCCTCTTTCGTGAGCGACTCGGTGAGCGTGATCAGGTCCACCCCCCGATTCTCGTTGAAAAGATTGATGACGCTTTGAAAAATCTTCTTATGGGCGTCTTTGTAGAAGGCCTCGGGGCCGAGAAGCTCGATGCCTTGGGCGAGGGCATCCTCCTCGATCAGCATCGACCCGAGAACGGCGATCTCGGCCTCGATATTTTGCGGAGGGACTTTCTCACGCAGGTTGATTTCCTGGAGATCCTGCATCTATTTTTTCTTGCCTACCAAAACCTTAAGCGACGCCTGGACATTCGCATGGAGTTTCACCTTGATTTGGTACTCGCCTAGTTTCTTGATCGGCTCCTCGAGGAAGATGTGCCGCTTCTCCAAAGGAACCCCACAGGCGACCGCGGCAGATACAATGTCCTGCGCGGTGACGGCGCCGAAGAGCTTCTCCCCTTCACCGGTCAAGACTTCGATGAACACCGGTGTACTGTTTATTTTCGCGGCGAGTGCTTCGGCTTGGGCCCGCTGTTCAACCTCTTTCTTCTCTCGTGCGGCCTTTTCATGCTCGAAATTCCTCACTGTGGAAGCCGTCGCCAGCCGTGCTTTATTTTGTGGAATCAAAAAATTCAGCGCATGCCCGCGACTCACCTTCACTACCTCGCTGCGGCGGCCGAGCTTCGAATCGTCCTGCGTAAGAATCACTTCAACATCGTTCATCAGTAAATCCTTCTTTTTGGCG